>NZ_JAUBPT010000039.1:35745-42112 GCF_036700905.1 Microcoleus sp. S13_C3
TGTGCCACAAGAGGGGGAAATTTGGGATGCTTCCGGCACATCCATTTTTTCTACAACTTCCACCGAAACCGCTTCCACAATCAGCGGTTTTTCTGGCATAATAAAACTGTAACGCTGTCGGTGGGCTGCTTCAAATTCAGCCTGCATCGCCTCAATATTGTCAGCAAAATTGACCGCCAAAACAGAGTCACTTCCCTGATATTTTAAGCGCAAATTGCTAACAACTAAAACCTCTGACTCTTTCTCTGTGTTCTCTGCGCCTCTGCGGTTCAATTCCCTCTTTCCCTCAGCCTCCAATTCGGCTAAAATATAATGTAAATCAGCTAATAATTCTGCATTTAATTGTTGCTCGATCGCCCTTTCGCGAATAGCCCGCACATCAGCCAAACCCATACCGTAAGCCGACAACACACCCGCATAAGGGTGAATAAATACCCGTTTCATCCCCAAAGCATCGGCGATCGCACAAGCGTGTTGGCCGCCCGCACCGCCGAAACAGCACAATGTATACTCCGAAACATCGTAACCGCGCTGAAGCGAGATTTTTTTGACAGCATTTGCCATCTTTTCCACTGCGATCGCCAAAAAACCCTCCGCCACCTCTTCGGCCGTCCTCTCGCCCCCAATTTCCCCCGCTAATTGCCCAAATTTTTGCTTTACTACGTCAGGGGCGATCGGCAAATCTCCATTCAATCCAAATACTTTGGGGAAAAAATCCGGTTGAATTTTACCCAACATCACATTGCAATCAGTCACCGTCAAGGGGCCGCCTTTGCGATAGCAAGCAGGCCCAGGATTGGCCCCTGCAGACTCCGGCCCGACGCGGTAGCGAGCCCCGTCAAAAAAGACAATTGAACCGCCGCCGGCTGCTACAGTGTGAATTGCCATCACGGGCGATCGCAATCTTACCCCAGCAATTTCCGTCTCAAATTCGCGTTCGTATTCGCCGTTAAAATGGGCAACATCTGTCGAAGTTCCGCCCATATCAAAGGTAATAATTTTATCAAAACCTGCCTTTTTGCTGGTTTGAACCGCACCGACAATTCCCCCAGCAGGCCCGGATAAAATACTGTTTTTTCCTTGAAATTGTGCCGCATCCACTAAGCCGCCGTTTGATTGCATAAACATTAATTTGGGGGGCGGGCACGGGGAGGAGGATGAGGGCGGGCACGGGGAGGAAGAGGGCGGGCACGGGGAGGAAGAGGGCGGGCACGGGGAGGAAGAGGGCGGGCACGGGGGCACCGCCCCTACAGATAACTGACTGATTACTTGTTCGACGTATCGACGTAAAATCGGAGATAAATAAGCATCGACAACCGCAGTATCTCCCCGCGAAACCAGTTTCATCAGCGGGCTAACTTCGTGAGATACTGAAATTTGAGTAAAGCCAATTTCTTTCGCTATTTTAGCAACTTGTTTTTCGTGTTCCGAGTAGCGGTAGCCGTGCATGAATACGATCGCACAACTGCGAATTCCCTCATCGTATGCTTGCTGCAAAGACGGGATAAACTCGGAATTGACAGCAGTTAACTCCTCACCTTGAGCGCTGTAGCGTTCTGCAACTTCAATAACTCGATCGTACAGCATCTGGGGCAAAACAATGTGACGCGCGAAAATATTCGGGCGGTTTTGATAGCCAATTCTCAGCGCATCGCCGAAACCTTTAGTAATTAACAGAATTGTGCGATCGCCCTTTCGTTCCAGCAAAGCATTTGTCGCCACCGTCGTCCCCATTTTAATCGCTTCAATTTCGGCGGCGGGTATGGGAACATCTGCTGCAATTCCCAAAATATCGCGAATTCCTTGAACTGCGGCATCGGTGTAGCGTTCTGGGTTTTCCGATAGCAGCTTGTGAATGACTAATTTACCGTCGGGGCTGTTGGCGACAATATCGGTAAAAGTGCCACCGCGATCGATCCAGAATTGCCAGCGAGTGCGATCGTCAAAAACAGCATTCATATCATTATCCATCATAAATGTTAATCAGCCTTTTATGGGCGGGCAGGATGCCCACCCCACAATACAATTTATCTCTTGTGGAACAGGCATCTTGCCTGTTCTCGATCATAAATGTTAATCAGCCTTTTATGGGCGGGCAGGATGCCCACCCCACAATACAATTTATCTCTTGTGGAACAGGCATCTTGCCTGTTCTCGATCGAGGTACAAAATGTCAGTTCAAATAAAATTCCTATAAATGTCGAATGCCCTCAACCAACCCCTGACAAACACCAGCCAGAAAATCCAAATCCAAAGTCTCAATCCTATCACTTTCTCGATGATAATGCGGATTTCGCATATTAGCAGTATCAGTCACCATAATAGCCGGATAACCATTATCCCAAAAAGGAACATGATCGCTGCGGCGAGGATCGGGGACAATTAAACCTCGATTCGGCACCGGCAGCCACTCGCAGGGCTGACCAGATTTGCGAATTTTGCCACTCAAATTAATCAAATCGGGAACCGTCCGCAAAGTGCCAATTAAAGCAATAAAATTGCCACTATTGGGATAAAAATATTTCAAGCCAGCGGGATAGCTTTGAGAATTAGGATTATGGTTGCAATAACCCAACATTTCCAAAGAAATCATTAACCGGATTGACTCTTGCTGTTGCTTGTATTTAGCTGCATGATGACTGCTTCCCAAATAACCGTATTCTTCCATATCGAAGGTGACTAATTGCACTGGATATTTGAGCGGCCCAGATGCGATATCCCTTGCGAGTTCCAGCAAAACAGCAACACCAGTAGCATTATCATCGGCCCCAGGCGATCCGGGTACAGTATCGTAATGAGCACCAATTACGATCGGCTTTTCTTGCTTCTTTTCTTGCTTCCCCCCCTTAGCAAGGGGGGGACTGAGGGGGGGTAAATCCAAAATCAAATTGTGATGAATTCGCCCGCGCACGGAAAAATCGTCAATTTCTACAGTTCCCCACTGTGCCAACTGTTCGCGGATGTATTGCTGAGCATAAAAATGCCCTTCGGATGCGAGGTATGGATTGCGATCGCGTACAATTTGAATCAGATGGCTGTGCAAGCGTTCCTTGAGATCCATGCGATCGCAGATACAATGAGTACATTAAGATTATATGGGATTGAATTATGATTGGAGAAGTCAGAATCGAAAATTATAAGTCGATTCAAAAGCTGAAGCTAGAATTAGGACGAGTAACTGTATTGATCGGTGAAAATGGCTGCGGCAAGAGTAATATCCTAGAGGCGATCGCCCTTGCTTCTGCGGCGGCTGATGACAAGCTGGATAACGAGTTTTTAGCATCTCGGGGCATCAGAGTTACAGAACCTCAATTTATGCGATCGGCTTTTGAAATGGAAAACTTGGTTAAAGATATCAAAATTGAGTTAAAAGGGAATGAGGGACAACCATTTAGTTGTATTTTGCAAAATGATAATTCTCCCTATTCTCAGTGGGTTAGTAACAACTTTTTGGGTGATAGTGAAACCTCTATAAAAAATGCTATTAATATTGTTATTCAAAAATACGGTGGAGCAGAAAAAATAAGAGCTATTTTATTAGACCAAACCGAATCTTCTGAACAAGAATTCTCAAGAGTTCTCAAAGATGCACAATCATTTATTAGGATTATTAACCTTAATGAATTTATAATCTATTCTCCTGAAAACCAAGCTTTACGAACTTTTGAAAAAGAAGGTCAAATTCAACCATTAGGGATTAATGGAGAAGGTTTGTTTAAACTATTAAAATTTTTGACTTCCGATGATAACCAAGAGCAGGTTAATGAAATCAAAAAAAAGCTACAATTGATAGATTGGTTTCAAGATTTTGAAGCTACTCTAAATTTATCACATCTTCAAAATTTTCTCCAAATTAAAGATAGGTACTTATACCCTGATTTAACTTACTTTGACCAAAGAAGCTCTAATGAAGGCTTTTTATTTTTGCTTTTTTACTTCGCTTTATTTATTAGCGATCTCACACCTAATTTTTTTGCAATAGATAACATTGATGCTTCCCTCAACCCCAGATTATGTCGCAGATTAATGCAAGAATTAGTCGAATTAGCAAAAAAACACGACAAACAAGTTATATTCACAACCCACAACCCGGCAGTTTTGGACGGTTTGGATTTAGATGATGATGAACAGCGGCTGTTTGTCATTTATCGCAACCAATTAGGACATACTAAAGCCAGACGCATCCTCAAACCTGAACCTCTCGAAGGACAGGAACCTGTAAAATTATCCGAGGCTTTTTTGAGGGGCTATATCGGAGGACTTCCTAAGAATTTTTAATATGATTAGTTTTGGATTAATTACTGAGGGATTGACTGACCAGATTGTGATTGAAAATATTTTAGCAGGATATTTCAAGAATCCCGATCTAGATATTAGACCGCTTCAACCAGAAAGAGATAAAAAAGATGAAAACAAATTTAAAGGTTATGGTAGTTGGAGTCAAGTTTTTGCTTATTGCCGTTTAAAAGATTTTCAAGAAGCGTTTCAATTTAATGACTATATAATTATCCAAATAGATACGGATGTTTCAGAAGAGTATGGTATCCCACAGCAAGATGAAAATGGTGAATTTACTCCTAAAGAGTTGATTGAAAAAGTTATCGAAAAGTTTAAAGAGGAAATTGGCGAATATTTCTACAGTCAATGTCAACAGCGAATTATTTGGGCTATATCAGTACACTCTATTGAGTGTTGGTTGCTGCCACTGTATTATAAAGACAACAAAAAGTCTAAATTCAAAAATTGTTTAGAAACGTTAAATAAGGAGCTTGTAAAGAAACATGATTTTACAATTGACGCCAAAAAGCCTGAATATTATCGGGACATTTCCAAACAATATCGCAAGCATAAGGATTTGATGGCTTGTTACCAACACAATCCCAGTTTGACAAGTTTTGTAGTAGATATTGAAAGCAAGAAAATTGTTATTCCTTTAGAAGACGAGTGGTAAATTTAGGCAATTTGGCCTAAAGTTTTCCACCTGCTAAACTTCTGATTCCAATTCGCTAACCCGCAACTGCACGGGTAATTCTACAGAATTCAACTCAGACGACTCTAACAATCCTGTTGCTTCAACTTCTGCACTCGCTTCACCGTGCCGCATTTTCTTCAATTTCTCACCCAAAGTATCCCGCTGGTTAATCAAATAAATACTAACCAAAGTCAGCCCCACTCCCATCGATTGCAGCGGATTGAGGACTTCGCCCAAGAACAAATTGCCGAACAGCAAAGCAAATACAGGCGTAAGAAAGGTAAGAGAACTTAAACTGGTTAGACTGCCACTCGAAGCAAAATAAAAGAATAAACCGTAGGCGATCGCACTTCCGAACACAGTAGAATAAGCTAACGCCATCCAGCCGGAAAAATCGATATTCACAAACTGCTCAGACTCAGTTGCCGCCGAAATTGCCAACAGCGGCAAACCGCCAAAAATCATGTGCCAACCAGTCGCCACCACCGGGTCAACATAACGGCAAACCCAGCGCACCAAAACCGTACCCACAGCCATCGACAAAGCAGCCAACAGCATCAACCATTCTCCACCCTGGAACAACTGTTCGATACCCGCAGAAACCTCCCTGTTTTCAGGATGAAAAAGCCCCAAAATCCAGCCATCGGGCAACCCGATCAAACTGATGCCCGCAACGCCAATAACTAATCCCAACCAGCCCCAAAAACCAATTTTTTCTTGAAACAGCCACAAACATAAAATCGCCACAGCTAGCGGTTGAGAGTCAATCATCACCGAACCCAAACCCGCACCGGTTCTCGCCAAACCTTCGGCTAAAAAACCTTGAAACAAAGTAGCGTCAACCAAAGCAAACAGCGAAATCCACAGCCAAGCTTTCCAACCCTGCGGCTGCGGTTTTCCCATGAATGCCGCCGCCAGCAGCACCAACACGCCCGCAGGTACTAAACGCACGAATGCCACAAACAGCGGCGTTGTGTGCGGCATCACCCCTTTCATGGCTACCATCGCGGTTCCCCACAGGAAAAACGGCGCAATTAGCAACAGCGGGGCAAAAGGCAGTTTTGAATCGGTAAGCTTTAGCTGCATGGGGATGGCTCCAAATAATTGATGAGATTGATTCTCGTGGGGATGATGTAGTTTTGTTAAGCAATTTTTACAATTATATATTGGTGTTGGGTGAAGTGCGATCGCACAAACCTCGGCCAATCTGGAACAGGCAAGATGCCTGTTCCACAAAATCAAGGTGCAACAGGCATCTTGCCTGTGGCCAACAATCTGGAACAGGCAAGATGCCTGTTCCACAATCAAGCAATTTCTTGTGCAACAGGCATCTTGCCTGTGGCCAACAATCTGGAACAGGCAAGATGCCTGTTCCACAATCAAGCAATTTCTTGT
>NZ_JAUBPT010000039.1:42335-49234 GCF_036700905.1 Microcoleus sp. S13_C3
AATCAAGCAATTTCTTGTGCAACAGGCATCTTGCCTGTTGCCAACAATCTGGAACAGGCAAGATGCCTGTTCCACAATCAAGCAATTTCTTGTGCAACAGGCATCTTGCCTGTTGCCAACAATCTGGAACAGGCAAGATGCCTGTTCCACAGTCAAGCAATTTCTTGTGCAACAGGCATCTTGCCTGTTCCTAAATGGCACAACATCTACCCCGACGAATAAGGCACACTATAAGAAGTTAGCTACAAAAATCCGTAACATTGCCTGTACACTGCCCATGATTTGGCCATTCAAGCCCCGCTACCGCAAACAAATCGCCCGTATCGAAATCACCGGAGCCATTGCCGGAGAAACCCGTAAACGAGTCCTAGAAGCTCTCAAAACTGTTGAAGAACGCAAATTTCCCGCCTTGCTGCTGCGGATAGACAGCCCCGGCGGCACCGTCGGCGATTCCCAGGAAATTTACAGCGCCCTCAAGCGTTTGCGCGAAAAAGTCAAAATTGTCGCCAGTTTCGGCAATATTTCAGCTTCTGGTGGAGTTTACATCGGCATGGGAGCCGAGCATATCGTTGCTAATCCCGGTACAATTACTGGCAGCATTGGCGTGATTATCCGGGGCAACAATCTAGAACGGCTGTTAGAAAAAGTAGGCGTTTCTTTTCAGGTGATTAAATCGGGGCCGTATAAAGATATCTTGGCATTCGATCGCGAATTGACCGATCCTGAACAGCAAATTCTGCAAGACTTGATCGACACCAGCTACCAGCAATTCGTGGAAACCGTTGCGGAAGCCCGGAACTTGGCTGTTGATAAAGTCAAAAGTTTTGCCGACGGTCGCGTTTTTACCGGTCAGCAAGCCTTAGAATTGGGTTTGGTCGATCGACTGGGAACAGAAGAGGACGCTCGTCGCCTTGCCGCCGAACTCGCAGGCCTCGACCCGGAAAAAACCGAGTCTTGCACCCTAGAAAAACAAAAACCTTTCCTAAATCGTGTCTTGGGGAGTAGTCTGGATATATCCGGGCTTTCAGCTTACAAGAATTTGCTGGAATTCGAGCTTTCTACTAGCGGTTTGCCGCTGTGGATGTATCGCCCGTGATTAAATAGTCAGTTGGCAGTGGACAGTAGTCAGTTGGCAGTGGTAATTGGTAATTAGTAATTGGTAATTGCAACTAGCAACTGACAACTAGCAACTGACAACTAACAACTGACTACTGACTACTGAACAACTGACTAATATGGAGGAAATTTGCGTGGATTGGCAAGTGCGGGGGATTCGTGGGGCTACTACTGCTAGCGAGAATTCGGTGGCAGCAATTCGAGAAGCGGTGAGAGAATTATTAGATGAATTAGAAGCAAAAAATGATATAAATCCAGATTTAATTATTAGTGCTACGTTTTCTGCTACTCGTGATTTAGATGCTGTGTTTCCGGCTGCGATCGCCCGCGAACGTCCTCACTGGTGTAATGTTCCTTTGTTGGACGTGCAGCAAATGCACGTAGAGGGTGCTTTGGAACGCTGCATTCGGTTTTTAATTCACGTTAACTGGCCGGCACATACTGAAATTTATCATCCTTATTTGCGGGGAGCTCAAAATTTGCGCCCCGATAGGAATTTAGCGGTGGCGGTGGCTGGGGAAAATTAGACTTGGCGATTGTGAATGTCGATCGCCCCGACAACTCAAAAAGTCAAACATTCCTATAGCCTTTCTCGGTAACATGAGGTGCTCTCGCGGGCATAGGGCATAGGGCATAGGGCATAGGGCATAGGGCATAGGGCATAGGGCATAGGGCATAGGACAAAGCCCCCATACCTCACAACGCTTGAGAACCGCTATAGACTCACGGGCTCCCAGAAACCGGGTTTTTTCTAGAATAGTTGGTTACAGCCGAGGAAAACGGCAAAAACCCGGTTTCTTTGATTTTGTCGATCGCCCCGACAACTCAAAAAAGGCTCTCGTCGGATTTGACTCTCATTCTTGTTGACAAATTGCAGGTTAAATGAGGATGTTTTATGAATAGAACAAACTTACTATCTCGAATCTCGATCGATCCCAATATCGGCTCTGGTAAACCCTGCATTCGGGGACATCAAATCTGGGTTTCTGTGATTCTAGATGGCCTAGCTAGTGGCTCGACTATTGAGGAAATAATTCAGCAGTATCCGAGTATAGGGCGAGAGGATATTCTTGCTTGTATTGCCTATGGTGCAGAAATAATTGAGCGAAATAGCGAACCTCACCAGTTAGTAAGTCTCAAGCCCGATCGAGTGATTTATGCCGAGTTTTCAGAAATGGCAAACGATCCAGAATATCAAGCAGAAGCTTTGGCAATTTGTCAAGATTTTGAGACAGCCGACTGGGAAGCATTGCTAATAGGTGAGTCGGAATATGAGACGCGGTGAAGTTTATGATGCTGATTTTGAACCTGTTCAAGGTTCAGAGCAAGGAGGGACTCGCCCAGCGATTATTGTTAGCAACGATGCGATAAATGCGTCGAGTCAAGTTGTGCTTGTGGTTCCTTGTACCAATTATCGCCCACCACGCCGCATTTATCGGAGTCAGGTACTGATAATTGCTCCTGATGGAGGATTCGATCGAGACTCAATAGCACTTGGAGAGCAAGTTCGCGCTGTGGCGAAAGTCCGCCTTTTACGTAGACGCGGGACACTTTCTGAGTCTACTGTGCAGCAATTGGATAGCGCTTTGTCGATCGCCTTGGATTTATCTAATCAATAGACTTGGCGCCTGTGAATGTCGATCGCCCCGACAACTCAAAAAGTCAAACATTCCTAGACTCACGGGTTCTGAGAAACCGGGTTTTTTCCTCAGAAGATGCCATGCAGCCGACGAAAACCGCAACAACCCGGTTTCTGGGATTTTGTCGCCCCGACAATTCAAAAAAGGCTCTCGTCCGATTTTACTCTCCAGGGCTTGACAAGTTGCAGGTTAAGGTGTATGGTGAGTTGGCGAGTTGCAAAGCTCGATCGCTCCAGAACGTTGAAAATTGCATAGTTTTTTTTTGGATCTGCGGCTAGTTTCAGTGTCGCAGATCGGCAATCGACGCACCTCGGGCGATCGGCAAAACCCTGATTTTTTCGTTGGGGTGCGTCGATTACTCTGATACCAAGGGTTACGGCTTGCAAGCAACTGAGCTTATTGCAGGTTTTAGGGTCTTATTGACAGGTAAAAAATGGTGCGTCGATTTGAGGCTTGAAACCCTTTCTGGGTAAGGCTCCCTGGCCGAAGAGTCTCCTTTACCACTTCCCCGCGAGGGGATTGAAACAGTATCGTTACCATCTTTACCGCGTAGAGTATCGTGTCTCCTTTACCACTTCCCCGCGAGGGGATTGAAACTCATCTTTGGTGCTCAGGGTAACGATACTCTACGCGTCTCCTTTACCACTTCCCCGCGAGGGGATTGAAACGAAGGATTTTCCGTTGATGCTGTGTTTTCCAAATTGACGTCTCCTTTACCACTTCCCCGCGAGGGGATTGAAACACTATCTCTGCACCGGTTTCTTCGATCAGTTGTTTCATCGTCTCCTTTACCACTTCCCCGCGAGGGGATTGAAACCATTTGTGAATCTTTTATCTTTTTAGCTAATTCCAGGTCTCCTTTACCACTTCCCCGCGAGGGGATTGAAACTTCTACAAAGGAATCTTTGCCGTCTTTAGAAATGTTTTCGTCTCCTTTACCACTTCCCCGCGAGGGGATTGAAACTGTGTGTTTCAGTGTGGGCTGATTCTAAAAGCTTTGCCACGTCTCCTTTACCACTTCCCCGCGAGGGGATTGAAACATTTGGGTTTGTTGGGTGTGATGATACACCGCTAAAACGTCTCCTTTACCACTTCCCCGCGAGGGGATTGAAACTTGATCATCAGCTTTGCTCGGATCAACAGATATGTGTCTCCTTTACCACTTCCCCGCGAGGGGATTGAAACTTTTAATTCTCTGCATGATTGTAAAAAGTTTGGGTCTCCTTTACCACTTCCCCGCGAGGGGATTGAAACCACAAACAGAAGACATTTGATCGTCAAGATACTCCAAGAGTCTCCTTTACCACTTCCCCGCGAGGGGATTGAAACTAGTTGCCACCAGATTCAAGAGCATCCATCCGAGTCTCCTTTACCACTTCCCCGCGAGGGGATTGAAACCATCTCTGCTCCCGTAAGATTCGGGATAGCGTGGTGGAAAGTCTCCTTTACCACTTCCCCGCGAGGGGATTGAAACGTAAGTTATGGTCTTAAAGAAACTGTAACTAACTGTCTCCTTTACCACTTCCCCGCGAGGGGATTGAAACGGTATCCGGGAGTACGTTGCAGACGAGTGTAACTAGGGTCTCCTTTACCACTTCCCCGCGAGGGGATTGAAACTTTTAGGAGTGCCAGTTTGTCCCAAAATTTCCCCCTTTTGTCTCCTTTACCACTTCCCCGCGAGGGGATTGAAACTGTCTGTCTCGTATTCCTCACTGGAACTTAGTAGGTCTCCTTTACCACTTCCCCGCGAGGGGATTGAAACTTCTAATGTTACGCTTCTTCTATTTTGGGAAGGTTTGGTGTCTCCTTTACCACTTCCCCGCGAGGGGATTGAAACTCTTTGACCGCCGAACGGTACAAATTGGACACGATGACAGTCTCCTTTACCACTTCCCCGCGAGGGGATTGAAACGTTACCTCCACGTCCTGGATTGTCGAATTGGCGGTCGCGTTCGGGTCTCCTTTACCACTTCCCCGCGAGGGGATTGAAACATCTACAACCATTACTGGAAGTCCGATAAGTGTTTCCAGGTGTCTCCTTTACCACTTCCCCGCGAGGGGATTGAAACATTGAGTCATCAATCCAAGCCTCGATAAACACAACTGTGTCTCCTTTACCACTTCCCCGCGAGGGGATTGAAACCATAACTGGGAGATAACACTCTAAAGCAATTAAAGTTCTGTCTCCTTTACCACTTCCCCGCGAGGGGATTGAAACATTCGGTTAGAACCTGAGATTCATCTTTCTTGATGGAAGTCTCCTTTACCACTTCCCCGCGAGGGGATTGAAACGAAGGTTTTCTAACTGTTCTCCCGTGCCTTTCCAACCACGTCTCCTTTACCACTTCCCCGCGAGGGGATTAAAACTTTTTGGTAATCATTTGGATCACCAGGCGTAACCTCGAAAAACGTCTCCTTTACCACTTCCCCGCGAGGGGATTGAAACCTGCCAGTGGCTGCGTTCAGAGATTGGGAGTATCCCATGTTTTCGCGTCTCCTTTACCACTTCCCCGCGAGGGGATTGAAACATTTAAAGTAGGACGATGTGCTAGAGCTTTGGCAGCTATGAGTCTCCTTTACCACTTCCCCGCGAGGGGATTGAAACAGTTTGCTGAGGTGTCTCTCCCGGGCGGGCGAAAATGTCTCCTTTACCACTTCCCCGCGAGGGGATTGAAACCCGATACCACCGTCGCCTTCGACGGGAATTGGTTTGTCGCGTCTCCTTTACCACTTCCCCGCGAGGGGATTGAAACGCTAAAAACACCACGCCGAATGATTTTGTGCTTTATGTCTCCTTTACCACTTCCCCGCGAGGGGATTGAAACATTTCTTTTGGACGCTGGCTCTGTCTTCAAGCTACACTTGAGTCTCCTTTACCACTTCCCCGCGAGGGGATTGAAACGGTCATAGACGTCGGGGTGATCCGAACTTTAGCTTGGTCTCCTTTACCACTTCCCCGCGAGGGGATTGAAACTGCCTCTCCTACAACTTGAGCAATTGCCGCTGTTATAGCATCTTTTGTCTCCTTTACCACTTCCCCGCGAGGGGATTGAAACAATTGCGACAACGGCATGACTGCAACACCGAAGACAGTTGTCTCCTTTACCACTTCCCCGCGAGGGGATTGAAACCAAAGATTAGGTCAGCTTCAGGTGTTCCAGTCAAGTTGTGTCTCCTTTACCACTTCCCCGCGAGGGGATTGAAACTTTTCTGTGACATAAACTTGAGCCAAGTCTAGGATTTGGTCTCCTTTACCACTTCCCCGCGAGGGGATTGAAACGTTTCGCCTGTTTCCTCTTGTTCCTCCACTGTAGATTTGTCTCCTTTACCACTTCCCCGCGAGGGGATTGAAACTCGAATCCGTTAGATCCAACTTTAGCCGTAGCTTCTTGTCTCCTTTACCACTTCCCCGCGAGGGGATTGAAACGAAGGGTTGTTATTGTCTTCGGGGTCGGCATCGTCTCCTTTACCACTTCCCCGCGAGGGGATTGAAACAATTAAGGACTGCATCCTTAAGCTTAGCTAAGCACTCCATTAGTCTCCTTTACCACTTCCCCGCGAGGGGATTGAAACGTAGGGATAGTTAAAACTGCTAATAACGCAAGTTTGTGTCTCCTTTACCACTTCCCCGCGAGGGGATTGAAACTTAAAGAGATACCTCTTAAAAGATCCTTGAATTACAGGTCTCCTTTACCACTTCCCCGCGAGGGGATTGAAACTTAACGGAATTACTTTTTCCTGGGAAGAAGTAGGAAAGTCTCCTTTACCACTTCCCCGCGAGGGGATTGAAACCACTTATGCACCCATCCCAATTTATAATTGCCGAGAGTCTCCTTTACCACTTCCCCGCGAGGGGATTGAAACAATCGAAGTTGGAAAATGGTCATAGAACCGAAGGCATCCAGGTCGTCTCCTTTACCACTTCCCCGCGAGGGGATTGAAACTTTTATGTTGTCTAATCTAGACCCTTGACTCATAATATTGTCTCCTTTACCACTTCCCCGCGAGGGGATTGAAACAGGTTATCGCGAAGTGCTTTCAAACCTGCTGCTTTAGCTCCAGTCTCCTTTACCACTTCCCCGCGAGGGGATTGAAACTACATCGGCTTGAAATTTTTCCCTTTCTTTGCAACGCCAGAATTTA
>NZ_JAUBPT010000039.1:49334-54339 GCF_036700905.1 Microcoleus sp. S13_C3
CTTTACCACTTCCCCGCGAGGGGATTGAAACTACATCGGCTTGAAATTTTTCCCTTTCTTTGCAACGCCAGAATTTATGCACTCCGACCAAAGAAACCGGGTTTTTTACCGAATCTGTGGACTACAACCACATATTTTCGTAAAAAACCCGGTTTCATCGGCCCCTACTTAGGTTCTTTACCACTTCCCCAAGAGGGGATTAAAACTACATCTGGTGGAAATTTTTCCTTTTCTTTGCAACGCCAGAATTTATGCACTCCGACCAAAGAAACCGGGTTTTTTACCGAATCTGTGGACTACAACCACATATTTTCGTAAAAAAACCCGGTTTCACCGGCCCCTACTTAGCTTCTTTACCACTTCCCCGATAGGGCATTGATATCAAATCCGGTGGCATCGGAATAAATCTTACCCACAGTCAGGAGACGGCAGTACCTTTCGTCGTGTCAACTTAAGGTAAAACCCATAGTCCGTCACGGGTTGAAACCCCTGCCTCAAAGTGAAAGTCCTCGCTTCAGAGGACTAATGAGTTCTTCAGTCCTCTTCGAGAGGACTTTAGCTATGAGACAGGGAATTCATTCCCTGGCGGAGTGTCGGGTGGGAGGAGTGGCGGCAGTGCCTTTGGTGGTGTCAACTTAAGGTAAAACCGATAGTCCGTCAGGGGTTGAAACCCCTGCCTCAAAGTGAAAGTCCTCTCAAAGAGGACTAATGAGTTCTTCAGTCCTCTTCGAGAGGACTTTAGCTATGAGACAGGGAATTCATTCCTTGGCGGAGTGCCGGGTGGGAGGAGTGGCGAACTAAAAGCTGAAGTTGACACCACCAAAGGCAGTGTCGTTTCCCTACTCAAACCATTACCCCCAATTGCATTTGCCTTCTTCCTTCTGCCATACAAAAAAAACCCGGCCTCTCAAAGAAACCGGGTTTTTTGTCAATCAGACGCTTTCTTGTGATGCAGCCTAATCCCTAAAAAGATGTCATATATAAAACTCCAAAAGTCCTTTTTCCCTTCCAATATTCCCAAACTTTGAGGAGAACCCTTCTCATCCAACAGCGGCTTGACAGCCTCATAAGCAGGCTTGTAATTGTACCAAGGAATAGAAGGCCACAAGTGATGAATCAGATGATAATTCTGCCCCAAAATCAAGATATTTAGAATAGGACTAGGATATACTCTGGCATTTTTCCAACGATCGCGATCGTGAAATGGACGGTGCGGCAAATAATCAAAAAATAACCCCAACGCCAACCCCACCACCAAAGCCGGAGAAAACCAAAAATTCAGGACGTAATCTAAATGGCCGTATTGAATCGAGATATACACGATCGCAATCACAAACAAACGGCTGAGAAACCATTCCAATAATTCGTATTTCCGCCACAGTTTGCGCTTAAAAAAGAAAATCTCGTGGTAAAAAAACCTCGCAGCAATCAACCACAAAGGCCCGCCGGTCGAAACATAATGGTCTGGATCGTTATCTGGGTCATTGACGTGGGCGTGATGCTGCATATGTACCCGCGTAAACACCGGGAAAGCAAAACCCAACATCAGCGCGCTACCGTGTCCCAAAATAGCATTGATCGTGCGATCGCGATGGGCCGCATTATGAGACGCATCGTGAATCACAGTTCCAGCCATGTGCAAAGCCAACACGTTCAGCGAAAAACAGCACCACTGCGGCCATCCCCAACACCAGAAACCCAAGTTAGAAATCACGAGAATCGCTACTGCACTCAAAAACAGCAGCAGTGTCGGATTAAAGTCACCGGGAGGACTCAGAAACTCTTTCGGCACTGTCAGCGGCCGTCCTGCCTCCGACATCTTTGTTAAGACTCCTTAATATTTCACTCTTGCGTAGTATAAGATACAAGCCGGACAATAGTAAAGTTTTATGAAAGAACTCAGTCCGATCGCCACAAACTAGCATCTGCACAAACAGCAAAGAATTGCTGTTGTACAAGGATACCAGTCCTAGATTGGCCAAAACAGCTCAGCAGACCAAATAAAATCAATGGGTATGTTTGTATTTATGTCAAGCCTGAAAGCGGAAAAATTTGCAAAAAAGAGCGCTCCCCAAGAAAAAATTACCGATCGGTAAAAAGTCAGATATTCTATATATTGTTCAATACCTGCTTTTTTGACGACTATCAAAATTTTTAAGACTTGAGACTAGCGTCATTGCTTGTAGTCAGGAACCTCAGCTATCAGGCATGAGGCTTGTAAGAGATTCTTGCGAGCCGTCCTGACGGGCCTAAGACTTTCGAGGTCTACGTTTTTTGAGTCACGACACCCTGGGATGCGAAGCTAGTCCCCTGCCCTGTCATTTGCAGTTAAACAGTTTTAAGGTCACTGAAACAGTGCTGCAAGTTTAACAAGCTCTCAAAACATTGGCGCGTGCTAACTTTACTCCGAAAAGAGATTGAGGCAACCATACCTCACCGGAGGGGCAACCATACCCCTCCACCCCGCGAGGGGATTCAATTCAACGTAAAGCCGTCCTAAAAGGACGAGGTTTCAAACCCATAGTTCTGATGAAACGTTAGCCGAAATTTAAACAAGAAATCCACCTGCCTCCCCAGAACACCGCTGATGCAATTGCCAAAAGCCCTACGCCGGACTAAAATCGTCGCCACCATTGGCCCAGCAACTTCTGACCCACAAGTGCTGCGCCAGCTCATAGAAGCAGGTGCCACAACTTTGCGACTCAACTTTTCCCACGGAACAGAAGAAGACCACCAGCGCAGCATTCGCTTAATCCGGCAAACATCCTTTGAACTCAACCAGCCGGTTGCCATCCTCCAAGACCTCCAAGGCCCGAAAATTCGTTTAGGGCGCTTTGAGACAGGCTCTATAGTTGTCAAAAACGGCGATCCTTTCATTCTCACCAGCCGCCAAGTTCCCGGCACCGAGCTCATTTCTTCCGTCACCTACGACCCCCTAGCAGACGAAGTTCCAGAGGGATCAGTGATTCTGCTAGACGACGGCAAAGTGGAAATGCTGGTCGAAAAAGTAGACCGCGGGGCGCGGGAATTGTACTGCCGCGTCGTAGTCGGCGGGCCGCTTTCCAACAACAAAGGCGTGAATTTTCCGGGAGTTTACCTGTCAATTAAAGCGCTGACAGATAAAGACCGCAAAGATTTAATGTTCGGCCTCGACCAAGGTGTCGATTGGGTGGCCCTGAGCTTTGTGCGGAATCCCCAAGATGTGCTCGAAATTAAAGAGCTCATTGCCAGCGCGGGCAAGCAAGTACCGGTGATTGCCAAGATCGAAAAGCACGAGGCGATCGAACAAATGGAGGAAATTCTCACCCTTTGCAACGGGGTGATGGTCGCCCGCGGCGATTTGGGAGTGGAACTGCCCGCCGAAGACGTGCCGATTTTGCAAAAGCGGCTGATTGCTACCTCCAACCGCCTGGGTATTCCGGTAATTACCGCTACCCAAATGCTCGACAGCATGGTCAACAATCCCCGTCCCACCCGCGCCGAGATTTCCGACGTGGCAAACGCGATTCTTGACGGAACTGATGCAGTGATGCTGTCCAATGAAACTGCTGTCGGCAAGTTCCCCGTCGAAGCGGTGGCGACGATGGCGAGAATTGCGGTGCGGATGGAGAGGGAAGGAATTAAGCGGAATATTAGGAATGTAGAAGATATTGGTCGATCGATCCCCAACGGTATCAGCCAAGCAGTCAGCCAAATCTCCGAACAATTGAACGCCGCTGCCATCATGACGCTGACCAAAACCGGCGCCACAGCCCGAAATGTCTCGAAATTCCGACCCAAAACTCCGATTTTGGCAGTTACTCCTCACGTAGACGTAGCCCGACAACTGCAATTAGTATGGGGAGTAAAACCCTTGCTGGTGCTGGATTTACCCTCGACCGGCCAGACATTTCACTCTGCCATGACAGTCGCCCAGGAAAAAGAGTTAGTGTCCGACGGAGATTTAGTGGTGATGACCGCCGGTACTCTGCAAGGAGTTGCCGGATCGACGGATTTGATCAAAGTTGAAGTAGTGACAGCAGTTTTAGGCAAAGGCACCGGTGTCGGTTTGGGCTCGGTGAGTGGCCTGGCCAGGGTTGCTCGCACTGCTGCGGATGTAGGCAATTTCCACCCGGGAGAAATTTTGGTAGTGGAACACACAAGCGTCGCTTTTGTGGAGATGATTCGGAAAGCCGCAGGTGTGGTAACGGAGGAGGACAGTTTGACTTCTCACGCCGCGATTATCGGTTTGCGCTTGGGCGTGCCGGTGATGGTGGGCGTGAAGAATGCGACGCGGGTAATTCGGGACGGAACTATGCTGACGCTGGATATGCACCGGGGTTTAGTTTATTCCGGGGCCAGAGGCGGCTCCACTGACACGGAAGTGACAGTTTAACTGTTGGTGAGCTAGGAGTTGTGGAATTTTGAATTAAATTCTACAACTCGTTGCTTTTTTCGCTATAGTTGTGCTATAATTCAAAATTGTCTGTGCCGATGTAGCTCAGGGGTAGAGTATTCGATTCGTAATCGAACGGTCGTGGGTTCAAATCCCACCATCGGCTTTGGGTTTCAGCGATTTTTGTCTATGACTTGTCTTTGATTGTTGCAAATCTGTAGCAAAAGGCAGTTTAACTGCTCAAAAATGCTCTGGGCCAAGTAGCCGAGAGCATTTTTATTTGCCCTAAATCCTTGTGTGGTGCAGATTATGAATTTTTAAAATCATCTCGTTTCCGGTTGCATCGGTATTCTTCAAATGTCCAAACAGTCCGTTGTCATATCAATTCCGGTTGTATCGGAATGATGAAACCGCTCTTGACACAGAGGATACAGAGAAAGGGAAGAGAGAGATGAATAATTCCGATGCCAACGGATTTGATATCATATCGTTTCCGGTTGCATTGGAATAATAAAATCGACTCAACATTTAACACTCAACAATTCAGTTTTTCGACCCCTCCTTCTACAGTCAACAGTCAACAGTCAACAGTCAACAGTCAACAGTCAACAGTCAACAGTCAACAGTCAA
>NZ_JAUBPT010000347.1:0-1549 GCF_036700905.1 Microcoleus sp. S13_C3
GACTGTTGACTGTTGACTGTTGACTGTTGACTGTTGACTGTTGACTGTTGACTGTTGACTGTTAACTGTTAACTGTTAACTTTAACCTGGTTCCTCGGCAGATCCTGGGAATACATACCCAATGCCCAATGCCCTGTTTGCCCTGCGCGGCCCAATTCCCAATTCCCAATTCCCAATTCCCTGCGCGGGCCAATTCCCAATTCCCAATGCCCAATTCCCAATTCCCAATTCCCAATTCCCAATTACCGATTAATTAAAAAAGAGTCGATCGCGGGCAACAGTAAAGTGACAAAATAGTAGACTAAGGGCGCGGTAAAAACATAACTGTCGGTGCGATCGAGAATGCCACCGTGACCGGGGATCAACTGCCCCGAATCCTTAACGCCGGCGTCTCGCTTCATCATCGACTCAGTTAAATCTCCCAACAGGCTAGCAACCCCAATCAACAGACCAAAAGCAGCCCCAGTATACGGCCACCCCGGCCAGTGTAAATACCAAGACCCAGCGGCTGCCACGGCGATGCTGCCGCAAACTCCAAATACGGCACCTTCAACGGTTTTTTTGGGGCTGATGTGGGATAGGCTAGTGCGGCCGAAGAATTTGCCGACAAAATAAGCCCCAATGTCAGCGGCCCAGATGCAGAAGAAAGCCAGCAGCAGCGAAGTCAATCCTAAAGATATGTGGCTGGAAGTTGTCCAAGACGGCGGCGAGTAAATGTTAACGGGCAAATTGCTTGCTACTGCTTGCGAAAGTTGGGTTGTAGCAAGATTGCCTGGGTCGAGGCCGACTCGCAGCCGTACCCAATAGCTGGGCAAATAACCGCCGTAGAACAATCCTAAAACTGAGGAGGCAATATCGGCGATCGTCGATAATTTAGGTTGGAATAACAGGTAGAAACAAATTAAGGTTCCCGCTAAGGGGAACATGGCATCTACGAGTTCCGGTGCTAGGGCGGCAGTAATTAATAGCCCTTGACTGACGGCTAAGGTAGTTTTGGCAGCGGGAGCAATGCCTTTAGCCCTGGCTAATTGAAAATATTCCAATTGCCCTAGGTAGACGATGACTCCAAAGCCGACGGTGAAGTACCATCCGCCCATAATAATCATTCCCAAAGCAAGGGCGATCGCAACTATTCCACTCAGGATACGAGACCAAGGCATAAAATGAATTTCTCTTGCAGACGGCGGCGGATCATTCGATTTTGGATTTTGGATTTTGGATTTGAGATTTTGGATTTTGGATTTTTCTAGAGCACGAGTTGATCCCTTGCACAACTAACCCCCATCCCCCATCGGTCATCCAATATCTCAAGTCAGGCGGTCAATCCAGCTATGGTGGCCCCTATTCTTAAGTATGAAGGTTAAGTGAACTTAAAAAAGGTTAAGAATTACATTTAGGAATTGGCATAGGGCATAGGGCATGGGGCATTGGGTATGTATTCCCAGCATCTGCCGAGGAACCAGGTTAAAGTTAACTGTCAACTGTCAACTGTCAACTGTCAACTGTCAACTGTCAACTGTCAACTGTCAACTGTCAACTGTCAACTGTC
>NZ_JAUBPT010000348.1:0-1533 GCF_036700905.1 Microcoleus sp. S13_C3
AAGCTCAACCTTTGTTTTATTAGGCTGATGATTAGAAGGCTTGCACCCTCTTCTTAGATGTCAAATGGGTTCTATAGCTGTATAACCAAAACTATCTACAAGCACTTCAGACTCTTGAAAAAAAATTAATTTGTTAAAATCCTCTAATTTGTCAAGGTAATATTTATCGTTTAAGCGTTTTTCATTGACTTTATTAATATTTGATTTATCTATAACCTTTTTGTCATGGCTATGATAAAGATAGAAAGAAAAGGCTGAAGCTAGCTCTTCCTTACATACAGAGTAGCGATTAGCGTGGTCTTGTTGAAGATCGTCAAGGAGCCAGAACAATGAATCAACTGCAATTAGGTAACTTTTCATCTCAAGATAATCAACCTCTTTAAGTAAAGCCTTAAATAAGGTTTGAATATTTCTTGAGATGGAAAGAAGCGATTTTATAGATTCAAAGTAAACTTGGCTATCCTGGCTGATGTTTATTTTCCCAGTTTCATTTATCAAAGAATTAAGTATCTGAGATTGGAAATCATAGTTTGAGCATCGAAGTACACCAATTTTTCGTAGTTGACCTACAAATTCCGCCTCACTTTCTTGTAATCCCGCTCGAAATAAGTCTAAGGCTAGCTTTTGATCTCTGTCTGAGATGGCTTGCTTTAAATTCTGTGCAATTTGCTCAATCTGCTTTTTACTTTTCATTAATTAACTGGTATGGTTGGAGCAACGAAGCTATCATTAATAGTCTTCTAGTGGACTTCAAAAATTGCTGAAAGATTCCTCAAGACATACCATTACATGGCAATGAAATCCGCTCTCTAAAAAAACGCTAAAACCGCCTTTTCAGCGGTTATTTTTCAGCGGTTATGATGCGGCAGTCGTAACGACTACCCCTAGGCTTTGCCTAATAAAATTATAATTTTAGGGCATTCAAACGTCAAGACACCGACAATGAATTGAGCTACCCAGGTGATGGGAAGGAATTTTTAATGCTGATTTTCCCACCCAAAGCCGATCGCCCTCCATCCCCCGACACTACAGCAAACGGGCGATCGCGCGCCCCCGTTCTCCCCATCTCAAAATTTCCTGACAGTTTTATTGCTAAAACGAAGTCATAACGAGTATGATTTAACAACAAGCAAAAAAGAGAGCCGCCATGAGGATCGAAGAAATACCCCTCAACCAGATTCGCCGCCCCCTGCCGCGAGTCAACGACCAAACCAAAGTCGCCGCCCTCATGGAATCCATCCGCGAGGTAGGTTTAAACGAACCCATCGACGTGCTAGAAGTAGATGGTCAGTATTACGGATTTTCCGGCTGCCACCGGTACGAAGCTTGCCAGCGTCTCGGTTTAGAAACTATCCGCTGTAAAATACGCCGAGCTCCCCGTGCCGTGTTGCAGATGCACCTAGCCTGAGCCTCTCAACAGAAATCCACGACAGGCAAAGATATTCGATCGACAATCACTAGACTTCTTGCAAAAGTCCTTTCGATCAAATTTTCGGACGGGCTCTCCGGCCCATCCCACAAGAGAAAAAACTT
>NZ_JAUBPT010000040.1:0-2786 GCF_036700905.1 Microcoleus sp. S13_C3
TTTTCTGAATTATCCGGGTTTTTGGCTTTTTCGGTATTCTATTTTATCGTACTTCAACTTGAAGTGCGGAATGTGGGATTTAATAGTTATCGAACTGAAAAACGGTGCTATTTTCTGTTTTCCTCCGAAGCTGGCACAAGGCTTAGAAGGTGCTTCACCAGAACAGCTTGCTGATGTTTGGCTACCTCCTTCCGGTAGCAGCGTGCACTGGGAAAGCTTAGATGTTGATTTTGGTATTCCCGAACTTTTAGCAGGTATTTTTGGGACAAAATCTTGGAGGGCTGATTAATTTTTTAGTCCCCCTATACTCGGACTTTGTTTGTGTAGTAGCGGTTTCAACTGAGATGTTACACCATTCTCAATAAGCTTTTTATGAACAGGCTTTTCGGCCTGTTCCACAAAGAGTGAATTTTCTTGTGGAACAGGCCGAAAAGCCTGTTAAGCGAGAATGGTGCAAGATGTGAGTTTCAACCGCCGAGTAATTTCAAATCCCCGACTGTTCCAACAAATCGCGGATTTCGCATTCAATTCTATGCCAAATCAAACAGCAAAAATTCCGCATCTTCCGCCGCTTCAATCACTACCTCAGCCTCATCGCTAACCGCCGCAGCGTCGCCATTTTTCAAAGTCAAACCGTTCAGCAAAACCGAGCCGCGAGCAACTTGCACCCAAGCATGGCGATTCGGCTGCAAAGCATGAGAAACCCGCGATTCTTTATCCAAAACAGCCGCATACAAATCCACATCTTGATGCACTTTTACAGCACCATCTCTGGCATCTCGCGCCGCCACTAAGCGCAGTTTTCCGTGCCTTTCTGCTAGGGGAAATTCGCGCTGCTCGTAACTCGGCTGCAAGCCTTTTGTATCGGGTAACAGCCAGATTTGCAGCAAATGAACCGGGTCTGTTTGCGAGTTATTGAACTCGCTGTGCTGGATACCCGTACCTGCACTCATCCGCTGCACTTCACCGGGTTTAATCACTGCACCAGTACCCAAACTATCCTTGTGTTCTAATGCTCCTTCTAATACATAAGTAATGATTTCCATGTCGCTGTGTCCGTGAGTGCCGAAACCTCTGCCGGGGCTAACGAAATCCTCATTAATTACCCGTAAAGAGCGAAAATTCATATAATTTGGATCGTAATAGCCGGCAAAAGAAAATGTGTGGTAACTGTCCAGCCAACCGTGATTAGCGTGTCCTCTTGCTTCACTTTTTCTGACGGTAATCATTTACTCCTCCTCATGTAAAAGTCCTGAAAATTGTGGTGTCTATTTAGCAGTTTTGGACGCAGAAATCGTTTTTCTTACGAGCCTAGTGCATCGCAGCTTTAATATCGGAGAAAAACCGAGTTTCTTGGATATTTTAGTTGTAAAATAAAACCAAAAGTGGTTGATGCACGATTGGTTTATCCTTGATTATTGCTGCCTTTAAAGTTTGCTATGAGCGCCGTCGCAAAATGGAGAATTTGCGGTATGCTTGCAGTTGCACATCGCCACAGTTTTTTTCTCAGTTACTTCAAAAGCTAGCGGCACAAATTCGCTACCTTTATGGGAACCGTCACAAAAAGGCTGATTCTTAGCTTGACCGCAGGTGCACCAGTAGTAAGTACCGGGTTCAAGTTCCATAACGGCGGGTTTTTTATCAGCAATCACAGGTTGGCTCATCGTGTTCTCCTTTTTGATTGATGCCAGATGCAGAAATATATTTATTGGTTTGGTTTGTTTGATTTCTGCGATGTTTCTACTTTAAACCGATTCAAGCTATTATGGGAAGTACGCACTTAAAAGTGCGGTAGTTACCAAAAAGATACTATGCAAGTCCAAGAAGTAAAAGTCGATCGAGCAAATTGCCCTGTAGAACGCACTCTAGAGGTGATTGGCGGGCGCTGGAAAGTCTTGATTCTGCGGGAGTTGTTTCCAGGAGTGAAGCGCTTTAACGAGCTGCAACGAGCTGTCAACGGCATTACTCAGAAGATGCTGACGCAGCAACTGCGGGAAATGGAATCAGACGCGATCGTGCACCGGGAAATTTACCTGCAAGTGCCGCCAAAAGTTGAATATTCGCTAACGCCTTTGGGCCAAAGTCTCAAACCGATTATTAATGCCATGCACGAATGGGGAATTCAGCATATTAGCGAAGATGGAAAATGAGCGGTTTCTAGATGGTTTTTTCCGTCTTCCGACAGATTTCAAATTTTCCAGCTAGTTCAAGAATAATAATATGAACAACATAGAGCGTCTCGCCACCCTCAACCGCATCCGCAAACTCAGCCGCCTGATGGATACCGCCATTGGCATCCCCGGCACTAAATTTCGCATTGGTTTAGACCCCATTATCGGTTTAGTTCCGGGTGCTGGGGATATCGTAGATACCGCGTTTTCCGCCTACCTAATTTATTTAGCAACTCGATTCAACATTCCCCAAAAAACTCTAGGCAAAATGATTTACAATATCGGTCTAGAAGCCGTAGTTGGTTCCGTACCTTTAGTCGGAGATATCTTCGATGCTTTTTATAAATCAAACATGAGAAATCTGGCGCTTTTAGAAGCACACCTCGAAGCAGTTGAACCAGAACTAGCCGCAGTTGCAGAACCTATTCCTCAACCTATTAAAATGTAGGGGCGGGTTTCACAAACAATAATTGTAAATAACACACAATCTCTCAAACCCGCCCCACCCAACGAGAAATCCCCGCGCCTATTTTCGCATTTAAAATGTAGGGGCGGGTTTCACAAACAATAATTGTAAATAACACACAATCTCTCAAACCCGCCCCACCCAACGAG
>NZ_JAUBPT010000040.1:2886-54167 GCF_036700905.1 Microcoleus sp. S13_C3
AAATCCCCGCGCCTATTTTTCGCATTTAAAATGTAGGGGCGGGTTTCACAAACAATAATTGTAAATAACACACAATCTCTCAAACCCGCCCCCACCTCACGAGAAATCCCCGCGCCTATTTTTCGCATTTAATATAAATCAAGGTTGATGTGGATTATTGATTAGGTGGGGGCGGGTTTCTTAGATTGTTCATAGCTGGTCGGTATTATTTGTAAAACCCGCCCCTACATTTTAATCATTGATGTCGTTTAACCGCTTCCACCAAAGCAATAACATCCGCTTCCAGAGTATTAAAAGCCGTTACCAGTCTAATAGTACATTCATCCCACCGATAAAACAGAAAGCCCTCAGCTAAAACCGCTGCAATTACCGATTCTGGAAGTTGAATAAAAATCTCGTTGGCTTCAACCCGATGGCAAAACTTTGCGCCCTCAACTCCCGCCAAACCGGCGGCTAATTTGGCTGCCATATTATTTGCATGAGCCGCATTCTTCAGCCACAAGTCATCCGTTATATACGCTTCCAACTGCGCCGACAAAAACCGCATTTTCGAGAAAAGATGCCCGCTGCGCTTACGGTAAAAAGGGAAAGTCTTTGCTAATTCTTGATTAAAAAATACCACAGCTTCCGCAGCCATCGCGCCGTTTTTTGTCGCTCCAAACGAGAGAATATCCACACCAGCGCGCCAAGTCACATCAGCAGGAGAACAGCCAAGACTGGCGACAGCATTGGCAAAGCGAGATCCATCCATGTGCAGGTGCAAATTGCGATGGCGAACTACTTCCGAAATATGGGAAATGTCCGCTGGATTGTAGACTGTGCCGGCTTCCGTTGCTTGAGTGATGCTGACGGCTGCGGGCTGTACGTGATGGACGATACCTGCACCAGCGCGATCGAGTATTTTTCCTAAAGTCTCTGCCTCTATTTTACCATGATTTCCTGTTACTGTAACTAACTTGGCACCCCCTGTAAAAAACTCCGGTGCGCCGCATTCATCTACATTAATATGAGATTCCGCGTGACAGTAAACAGCGCCGTAAGGAGGAGTAACAACCGCCAGGGCTAGAGCATTAGCAGCAGAACCGGTTGCTACAGGGAAAACAGTCACCGATGTCTCGAACAAATCCGAAAACTTAACTTGCAAACGCTGTGTATATTCATCATCTCCGTAAGACATCACAGCACCGCAATTAGCCGCTGCAATCGCAGCCATAATCTCCGGCGAAACCCCGGTTGCATTGTCGCTACAAAAATTCATTAGAATAATTGGTAAATAGAATCTATAATATAACTCAACCCTCAACCGTCAACACTCAAGCATTAAACCACGAGGCAGAATTATGGCAGAATACCGCCAAATAGAATACCGCATCGGCAAAGACGGCAAAATTACCGAAACCGTCCTCAACGCCACAGGTTCGAGTTGCACCGAAACCACCGCCGGAATTGAAAAAGCCCTCGGAAAAGTAGAATCTCAAGACTTGCTGCCAGAATACTACCAAGGCGAAGAAAATTTGGTCGTTGAACAAACGCAGACTTTAAAACAAGTTTAGAAAAATTAACAATGTTCTATCTTCTCGGTGCAACAGTTGATGTAACAACAGTGCCTGCCTTCAGCTTCGCGCTAGCTATCGGGGGCATTTTTCTAATTTTAGTCTACGTTTATGCTGCATCTGAGGCGGGAGATGCGATCGAGTTTAAGTACGATACAATTCTGCGGGAACGCATGAATCAGCTAGACATTCTCGATTGGCAAGACTTAGGCGAAAAAGCAGGCTTAAGTCGCTTTGGGGTGCGCTTAGTGCGGCAGGGAGACGTGGGAAAACTCACCCTAGACCAACTGAGGCGGCTGGCAACAGTGCTGAATTTGAATTTCCAAGAGTTCGATCGCACTTTGAGCGCGCTGCCCATATCGGCTACAATCACAACTAATCCCACCGAAATTGAAGAATTGAGGCAGCAGTGTTTCCGGCTGCGGGAAGAACTGCAGCAGCAAAAAGCTCAACTAACTGCCGATTTTCGCCGCGCTACCTTTGAACAGTTGCAAACTTTGTTAACCAACTATCCCGCCGCCCGCAAAATGGCAGAAGCCAAGCCGGATATGCCCGCAAAAAATCTCTCAGCTTTGTTTACTCCCTTAGAAAACCTGTTATCAAGCTGGGATTTTCAAACAATCGGTTCTGCGTGGGAACAAACTGCTTACAATCCGCAGTTGCACCAGCCGGATGTTGAGGATATAACAGAAGGAGAATTAGTTTATATTCGATTTGTAGGCTATCGGGAGGGAGAGCGAATTCTTACTCCTGCTAAAGTTAGTCGCACCCTTCCAGGTGGCATAAAAAATTAAGTAAGGGGTGCAATGCGACCCTACAAATAGAGTAGATGCCTAACTCCTATAAAGTTAGCTGCACCACCCAGGGCTGCAGGAAAAATTAAATCTAAAATCTAAAATCTAAAATCTAAAATCACCATGACTACAGTTGCCATTGACTTCGGTACGAGCAACACGGTTGTCTGCATTCTTAACCCGGATACGCAAACACCAGAAACTTTGAGATTGGGCGAGATGTCCCGCATTTTTAAAACGAATAATTCGGGCGGAGATGTTCGAGAAATCTCTGTAGTGCCGACTTTAGTTTTTGTGAAAAAAGCCGGAGATTTGGTGTTAGGAGAAAAAGTGCGATCGCAGCGTTTGGGACAATCCCAGCCAGACCGCTTTTTCAAAGCTTTTAAACGCAATTTAGCTGCCGATTTTCAGCCGCCGCCCCGCAATATCGACGGCGAAACCTACACAGTCGAATCCGTGGCAGAACAGTTTATCAAAACTATTTGGGAACAATTATATTTACAAAATATACAGGCAGACAAAGTAATTTTTACCGTCCCCGTTGGAGCATTTGAGCGATATCTAGATTGGTTTCGCGACTTAGGAGAAAGTTTGGGAGTTGCGGAAGTTCAGGTAATAGATGAATCCACAGCCGCCGCCCTGGGATATGCAGTACAACGCCCCGGCTCTCTAGTTTTAGTAGTTGATTTTGGCGGCGGAACTTTAGATTTAAGTTTAGTTCGCACTGCTCTAACCCCCCCCTTACCCCCCCTTACCAAGGAGGGGAGAAATCTCGCTTCCCCCCTTAGCAACGCGGGGACAAATCTTGCTCCCCCCCTTACCAAGGGGGGGCTGGGGGGGGTACGTGCCGAAGTATTGGCAAAATCCGATGCTTATGTAGGCGGCGAAGATATTGACATCTGGATTGTCGAAGATTATTTGCGGCAAATTGGTTCGTCGCGGGCAGAAGTCGGCCCAATTGGCTGGCAAAACTTATTAGAAATAGCGGAAAAATTAAAAATTCAACTTTCTCAAGTTAATGAGGCGAAGGAAAGCTGGTTTGACGATGAAAATTTTATGTCTTACGACTTGCAGCTAAACCGAGAGAAGCTTGAAGAAATTCTGGAATCTAGGCAGTTGTTAGAACAGTTGCGGGAAAGTTTAGATGAAGTGCTGAGTATTGCGCTGGGAAAAGGGATCGGCAAAGCAGATATAGAACAGGTTTTGCTGGTAGGAGGAACTTCTTTAATCCCGGCTGTATCTAATTTAGTGGTTTCGTATTTTGGGCGGCAAAAAGTCCAAAGAGACAGGCCTTTTGAAGCCGTGGCGCACGGTGCTTTAGCCTTGACACAATTGGCTAGTGTTGACGATTATTTGCGTCACAGCTATGCAATTCGCCTCTGGGAACCTTATGCTAAAGCTTATGCTTATTCGCCGATATTTAGCAAGGAAATGAAGTATCCCTGTCAAAGTTCCGAAGAGTTGACGCTGCAAGTGGCAATTGAAGGGCAAAGGGAAATTCGGTTAGATATTGGGGAAGTTGCAGAGGTATCGCAAGCGGAGGTTATTTTTAACGAAAAAGGGCAAATGACGAGCAGTTTGCTCAACAAACAGACGGATTTTCGGTCTCTGGAAAGCCACCACCAGCAGGTTTGTGTGGCGCATTTGAATCCGCCTGGGGTATTGGGAATTGACAGGGTTTCGGTGAGTTTTGAGGTGGATGAGAGGCGGGTTTTGTTGGCGACGGTGCGGGATTTGGTGACTGGTAAGGTGTTGGTGGAAAAAGGGGCGATCGCCAAACTGCAATAATGCTAAAATCTCAAGTATTATCGGTATTTTTTAGTTAAGTTAAGGACTTTTAAAATGTCATATAGTGAATTTACTACCATCACCAAAGTGCGTGCAGCATTTAACCTCACTGTTAATGAAAAAACTGTTTTGTTTGCAGATGTAGAATCAATTGCACCTAGCGAATATCTCAAAACAACCCTAGCAGAATATATCCCTCTCGCCAATGCTATCAATACTGAAAAAGCTCGCTCCGAGTTAATTATTGCTCCCGTATTATTAGAAGTACGGCGCATTTTAAACTTCCAAATCGGCTTTTTTTCCGGCACATAATTTAATGCCGATCCCGAAAGTGGACTTAACGGGTACTGCGATTATATCCTCACCGCATCCAGCGATTTGTACGAAATCAGAACACCAGTTGTAACCTTAGTAGAAGCCAAAAATGAAAACATCAAAAACGGATTAGGACAGTGTATTGCTGAAATGTTGGGAGCCCAGCGATTCAATCAACAGCAAAATGATGAAATTGAGGCGATTTACGGAGGTGTTACCACGGGAAATGCTTGGAAGTTTCTCAAATTGGTAAATCAAACAGCTTTTATTGACTTGAACGATTATTATATTAACCAAGTTGACAAAATTCTCGGAATTTTAACAAAACCTTTACGTAAAGACTAAAAACAACGATTGACATCAAATTTCTGCCATGAAAAAGCAACAAAATAAATTCAGCCACCTGACGGCAATGGAAAGAATTTCCCTGTCCTTTCCGGCCAGATTTTTATTAGATAAAAACTTGCTGCAAGGCAAAGTCTTAGATTTTGGGTGCGGCTTGGGCAGCGATGTGAGATTGTTGCAGCAAAAAGGGTTCGAGATTACGGGTTATGACCCTTATTATTTCCCGGAATTCCCCCAAGATAAATTCGACACAATCATTTGCTTTTATGTTTTGAATGTTTTGTTTCCTGAAGAACAAGCTAATGTCCTGATGGAAGTGTCGCACCTGTTGAAACCGGGAGGGAATGCGTATTTTGCGGTGAGAAGGGATATCAAAAAAGAAGGCTTTCGAGAACATTATGTCCACAAAAAACCTACATATCAGTGCATTGTCAAACTTCCCTTTAAGCCAGTTCACCTAGATGAGTCTTGCGAAATTTACAAATACGTGCATTACAACCATCAAAGAAATTCTACTAATAACTGCATATTCTGCAATCCGTATAAAAACCTAATTTTGCTAACTGAATCAGCAACAGCTTATGCGATTTTTGACGGTTATCCAGCCAGCAAAGGTCATGTTTTAATCATCCCCAAGCGTCACGTGGCCAATTATTTTGAACTGCCGTTTCGAGAGCAATCGGCTTGCTGGTTTATGGCTAATAAGGTGCAAGAAATGTTAACGAAAGAGTTTCAGCCAGACGGTTTTAATGTGGGAATCAATATTAATAAAGATGCAGGTCAAACTCGCCGTCATGCGGCTATTCATGTTATCCCTCGTTACAGGGGTGATGCGGCTGGAAATAAGGGTGGGATTAGGTATGTGCTTCCCAAGAGTGAAAAATAAAAGTTAGCAAATTGTCAAAGGAATTATTTTTTACCGCAGAGGCGCAGAGAACACAGAGGGATAGAGAAGAGAGGAATTCATAATTTTTGTAAGGATTGTTATATTTGAGCAAACGGCGAGCCAAATAGAGTTAAAATGTGTTTGCAAGGTCTAAAACTACACATTAGCAGCAATTTGGTGTTCTGTTTATGTCTAAGCGCAAAAAGCAAGCATGGCTCAAGGAAACTCTAGAACTCAAAGAAGACCACAATTGGAAGTCAAAGCCTGGAACTCGAATTTTTGTAGCAGGAAGAGGTGCAGTCCGCTTTGATGTCCCGGAAGATTGGCATTTTGAACCGGATACTAATTCGTTCCGATTTACGGATAAAAAGCCGCCGGATGATGATTGTCGTTTGGAGGTTTCGTTTAATTTGCTACCACCTGGTAACTGGGCAGATTTTCCGCTGGTGCCGCTATTACAGAAGGTGGTTGAAGATGATACGCGAAATCCGATCGCTCCTGGGGACATTATCCAATTGAAGCGGCAAACTGCCCGCGTTGTTTGGACTGAATTTAAGTTTATCGACCCTCCAGAACAGCGGGAAGCTTATTCGCGAATCTGTATTGGATTGGGTTCTAATGTTCAGTGTTTGATTACTTTTGATTACTGGGTTGACGATGCAGAACGTTTGACTCCTGTCTGGGATACGGTGATGGATTCGTTAGTTCTGGGTTTGTTTATCAGCGACCCTCGAACGGGGTTCGCACGTCCAGACTAGACCGATTTTCGGGGAAACTTTCAACAACTAATTTTGCTAAGTGTTGGATTGGCAAGCCACCAGTTAGTAAATTTAGAACCAACATTAAACTTTACAACCGCTTTGCCATGAAAATATCGGGCTTGCCAATTCCGTTGGCGTCGGGCATCACTCCCACAATCGCAAAACCCATTTTTTGATAAAATTCGTAGGGATGACCGCGCAAATTTCTAATTTTGGCGATGTGTTCCCAAACGTTAGGGTAAAGATTGATGCCTGAAAGAGTTGTTTGATTGTCTTCGTCGTCGGTACCCACCCACAGCACGAGCCCTCCCCGGTTTTTAGCTTCTGCTGCTAAATCAGCTACGAGCGATCGACCAATTCCTTGTCCGCGAAATTCTGTTCTCACTACCAGCGGGTGCAGTTCCCAAACATTACCGTCATACTGTTTAATCCCGCCAATCCATCCCAAAACTTGATTGCTGTCGCCCACAGCAATTCGACTGATGCGATCGGCTGCTAAAGATTCTTGCACTTCTTGCAAAGCAGAATTTATATCGGGCCAAGCCTCGGGCCAATGCTCTTTAAAACCTTCAACTATTAATCTAGCTACCTGTTGAATTTTTGGCTCGTCAACCGCACGCAAATCTGTAATTTGTACGTTCATGATTTTACATACTAAATCAAGGATTACGGACTATAGCCTTTCTCAGTAAGATGAGGTTCTCTCGGATCTAGGGCATAGGGCATAGGGCATAGGGCATAGGGCATAGGGCATACCTCATTTTATTGAGAACTGCTATAATACCGCTCACAAACCGGATTTTCTAACCGGGGAAACGGCAAAAACGAATTATTATTCATAGTCTTCAGGCTCCTTATGTTCCCAAGGCGAAAAGTTATTATTGAAAACTTGCGATCGCCAATTCCCCGCAAAATACTAACACAAGTGCCGTACAATTAACCCACCATCCGGCATCAACCAACCTGCTAACCCCATGCTTTGCGATTACCTGGTACAAATCCTCACCGCCCGCGTCTACGATGTTGCTCAAGAAACAGCACTAGAATGCGCCCCGAATCTATCAGCACGGCTCAACAATAAACTTTTGCTGAAGCGAGAGGATATGCAGTCGGTGTTTTCCTTCAAACTGCGGGGTGCCTACAACAAAATGGCGCAACTGTCGCCGGATTTGCTAGCACAAGGTGTCATTGCAGCTTCCGCCGGCAACCACGCCCAAGGAGTAGCCCTCGCCGCCCGTCACCTGGGAACTCGCGCGATCATAGTCATGCCCGTAACGACGCCGCAGGTGAAGGTAAATGCGGTGATAGCCCGTGGTGGAGAGGTAGTCTTGCATGGGGATGCTTACGATGATGCTTACGCCTTTGCGCGCCAATTAGAGGCCCAAAAAGGTATGACTTTTATTCACCCTTTTGATGATCCCTACGTGATTGCTGGACAGGGTACGATCGGCATGGAAATTCTACGGCAACATCAAAAACCAATTCACGCGATTTTTGTGGCAATTGGTGGCGGCGGATTGATTTCGGGAATTGCGGCTTATGTCAAGCGGTTGCGGCCGGAAATTAAGATTATTGGCGTCGAACCGGTGGATTCCGATGCAATGAATAAATCGCTGAAAGCAGGTAAACGGGTGCGTTTGTCGCAGGTGGGTTTATTTGCTGACGGCGTTGCTGTGCGGGAAGTTGGGGAGGAAACTTTTCGGTTGTGTCAGGAGTATGTGGATGAGATTATTTTGGTGGATACGGATGATGTTTGCGCGGCGATTAAGGATGTTTTTGAAGATACGCGATCGATCTTAGAACCTGCAGGCGCTTTGGCGATCGCAGGTGCGAAAGCTTACGTCGAACGGGAACAAATCGCAGGAGAAACATTAATTGCTGTTGCTTGCGGCGCGAACATGAATTTCGATCGCCTGCGTTTTGTAGCAGAAAGAGCCGAGTTTGGCGAACGTCGCGAAGCGATTTTTGCAGTCACAATTCCTGAACAACCGGGAAGTCTCCGCAGGTTTTGCGAATGTCTGGGAAAGCGCAATTTAACGGAATTTAGCTATCGAATTGCGGATGAAAAAGAAGCACATATTTTTATAGGCGTGCAAATTCAAAACCGTGCCGATGCGGTGAATATAGCCGCAAGTTTTGAAGATTGTGGCTTCAAGACTTTGGATTTAACTGATGATGAATTAACGAAATTGCACGTGCGGCATATGGTGGGCGGGCGTTCGATGCTGGCCGATCATGAATTGTTTTATCGCTTTGAATTTCCCGAACGTCCGGGTGCGTTGATGAAGTTTGTCGGTTCGATGAGCCCTAATTGGAATATCAGCGTTTTTCACTATCGAAATAATGGCGCAGATTACGGGCGAATTGTGGTGGGAATTCAAGTACCGCCCGATGAGATGCAGGAATGGCAGGCTTTTTTGGATACGCTGGGCTATCAGTATGGGGATGAGAGTCAGAATCCAGCTTATAAGTTGTTTTTGAGGTAGGGTTTTTTGGGGAAAGGGCGATCGAGTTTAAGGTGCACCAAAGCTCAATTAAACCGTTACAACTCATCATAAAGGGAGATACTGAATTTGTCCTGCCAATTCTCCCTCAAGACTGCACTCCAGAAGGATTAGAATATCCTCAATAACTCGACCAATGGGTGCATCGAAGGTAATTTCAAAAACTCCTGGCATTGACTTACCTGCCGCCATACGTTCATAGGCATAGCGGGTAATAGTAGCAACATCATGGGTTAGTAATATCCGATCTTCTTCGGCCGCCCATTCCAGCACTGTTGGGTCATCTTCACCGGATAAGCCAACGTCTTGGACGCGAACAATGTCAATGTCTGATTTGCGACGCATCAAACCTCTAACAATTGTATTGTCAAAGTTTTCATCAGCTAGGAATTTCATGCCGATTTCTCTGCCTTGCGGGCCAGCAATCTGTCACGCAATCCCTGCGGATCAAACCTTGCCTCATTCATTTTGCGAATCTCTTGTGCTTGTTGCTGTCTTTGCTGCAAATACGTTTCGACTTCCTGCTGATGATTGAGGTAAAAGGCGATGGTGGCATACACGTCAGCTAATCTCAACGACGGATAACGATAAACGATTTCCTCCGCGGTTGTTCCCTGCTTAAACACTGCAATCACGGTATCTAAAGTCACGCGAGTGTTACCGACTCGCACTACGCCGTCAGCATTGGTCTTTAGGGGGGCCTGTTCAGCTACAACTGCTAATGTCATGGCAACCTTAACGCTTACTGTCTGAATTGTATCAGAACTTCGATATGACTTTGAGGGAAAATTTCAGTTAGAGGGGTAATATGGCCAGCAGCGATTTCCTGACGTACTACCTCAGCTATACTATCCCACTGAGCGTCTGTTGTAGCTTCAAATTTAGCATTCCACGCGCGTTCATCACTGATATCTTCTTCCGCCATTAGAATGCGGATTAACTCTCGTTTCTCGATCGCAGACAGTTGTCTAATGGTAGGGAGTAATTCTGTTAGTGCGATCGGTTGTTTTCCTACGATGCGTCTATGTTAACGGTAGCAGGTTAGCGTAGTAATTGCAACTTCCAGGGGAGCTTGACAAAGATAGGCGCGATCGCATCTTAGTTGCGATCGCGCGGCGGTATGATATTCCTAATGTTGAAACGATTTGGTAGTTGCGGGCGATCGCACTTGGGTTTTCTGGTTAGGGCGCTCCGCAAAACATACAATTGCTATAATAACTCTTAGTAATTTGACACTAAAGAGGTAAAATTAAGGAGTACGGTTTCCTGACTTCAATATTGCACCCAGCATAAAAATACCGCCAAAACCCAATAGGTATGGAGGAAAATTTTGGATAAATGAAGCAAGTTCCCGGCTGATTTCTATTCCTTTTGCATTCAAGATATTATCACCCTCTGTTACTAGGATACACGGTTTTACAAGGGCTTCTGGAAAACACAAAACTCGTTCCTTAAAGAACAGACCAGCTCCGCCTGTCATGATGAGGATTACTGCAAGAATAGTAAGCAATTGGGGGAAGTTTACTGCTTCCATTTTGAAATTGAAGCCTACAGTATATCTGGCATCAAACTCTTGATCGGATAGACTATTGAATCGGAAAATATCCCCCAATATGAGAAAGTACCCGACTAAAATAAAACTAGACAATAATACTAATATAGCACCTGGACTATCTCCTATATAAAATCGATGTAATCCTGGTATCGTAAAAAGCGATATAATTGCTACAAGTCTTGCTTTTTTTCTGTTTGACATAATAATTTATTGCTAAGTCAACTAACTCTTGGATAGCCAGCTTTGTATAAACCCATCTCTCACACAGGGAGAATATCAACATCGGGATTTTTTTTGCTACAACCCAATATTCCATACAGTAGACCGATCGCACTAACCCTGTAAAGGAAAAAAAGTTGGAAAAAGTGGGAACTTCCTAAAATTCGGATGCGAAGCCAAAAAAAGTTGGAAAAAGTTGGAAAAAGTTTGGTATAGTAACCATACCTATCTCACCATCCCACCTATGGACAGTCCTCAGATATTGCAATTTGTCGATGAAGCTGTCTATACCAACACAGGTAAACGTCTAAATAACTTGCAGCGGAGGATTATCGCAGGCATACTGAATCGTCAAAGATATGCTGACGTTGCAGAAACTCATGATTATAGCTCCCAGCACGTTAAAAAGGCTAGTCACGAGCTTTTGCAAATGTTATCTGAAGTGTTTGGCGAACAAGTTAAGAAAAGTAATCTTGAATCCGTCCTAGAAAGGCAGATAAATCATAATATAAATCTTGGTAATAAGAATACTTTTAAAAATACTAACAAAATTAGCTACATTAACAATTGTTCTAATCCCTCTACTCCCACGCCAGATGAAAGTCAGCCGGAAACTCCCGACTTGCAGCAGAAAAGCAAAAATCAAACTAAGATTGAAACAATTGATAAATTACGGCAGTTTGGCTTGAGCGACGAACAAATTGCAGAAGCGCTAGATATACCTTTAGAGCAGGTTAAACAGGCGGACTTGGAGGAGTAAGTCGGCGCTATTTACGATCGAGAATCCCATCATAATTACTATGAGAACCTATCCAAAACCACAAAACCCCTTCTGGCTTGTCAAAACCTAACGCCCTGTAGTTTCGTCCTACTCTTACAGACCATAACGTGCCAATCTGCTTGAAGCGCAGTGATGGATGCTTCGGATCTGCCTTAAGCAATTCATAGTTTTTGTCCGCCAATTCTTGAATTTCGATCGGCAGTTGACGGTAATATTCCCAAAATTCAGGTGTTGTGAAATGCTTCAAATTTCCCTACACTTTCCTTCACTAAATGCTTGTTCTGCTTGTCGCATCAAGGTGTCAAATTTGCCTGCGTTCACATCCTCTTCAATTTGCTTATCCCAAAGTGCTTCTTGAAACTTGTCTAGCCATTCGAGAAACTCTGCGAGTTCATTTTGTGAAAGTTCCGTTACTGCTGTCTTGAGTTCTGTAATGTTCATGGGTAAGTATCTTTTTTTCCTAAAATTAGTTTACCAGTTTGCTATAATTATATCGCGTCGAGCGATCTTTGAAACCAGCGATCGGCAAAATTTGGATTTCGAGCTCGACTCCCTACGGGATAGCTTCGCTTCACCCTCTTAGTCTTTTTGTTATAATCATCGAAGGTTGCCTTGTTGAAGTAAAATAAAATATCACCATATTTTTTCAGCTATGAACACAAAACTCATTGAATCCTTAGTACAAATCATCCAGACACTCTCAGAAGACGAGCAATTGCTAATAAAAGCAAAACTATTTAATAACATCCCCTATCCTTCTACTGTGGAAATAACCCAGTTAGCCCAAAGCGGAGGAGTATTTCAATTCCTGCACGACGAACCTGATATTTACACCCTTGAAGATGGAGAGCCAATTTAGTGAAGCTAAAAAAAGGAGATATTGTTTTAGCTGAATTTCCCTTTACAGATTTGAGTCAGAAAAAGTTACGGCCAGCTTTAGTGCTGTGGGCAAGTTCAACCATAGATGAAATTACGATATGCTTCATTTCTTCGCAAAATGTCACTAGCCTAAGTTTAGATGAATTTGCTTTAAATGCTTCAGATCCAGAATTTTATAGCACGGGATTAAAAGTATCTTCTAAAGTTAGAGTGACTCGGATTGTCAGCCTTGAACAGAGATTAATACTGAGACGATTGGGCGAGTTAGGAAGTCAGCAAATGCAGCAATTGAATGCAACTATCATACAAGCATTTCAATTAGTATAGCCTTGTTTACTCTTGCGTACTTGCCGGAAACGATCGCAAATCCCTGCAATAAAGGTTTCGCCATCAATCGGTGGAGTATGTTCGGACATGGCAACAGCAGCATCTATCTTAACTCGTACACCCTCGATCCACTGGCGATCGGCGCGATCGTACTCATCTAACAATCGCAAAGCAACTTCCAGCACTTCTTCGGCAGAACCATATTTACCAGTTTGCAGTTTAGTTTGGATGAATATCTCTTGGGTTTTCGTCAGAGTAATGCTCATAGTATTGATTTACTCGTTTGTTTTAATTATATCGCATCAGTCCTCGAAACCAGCGATCGGCAAAATCTGGATTTTCACTTATCCTACAACTAGGAATTCATTAAACTTATTTTTAAAATCTGACGATACCGTCAACGGCTTGTAAACCTCACCTTCATAGAGTTTCCAGACATATCCCAAACTGAACGCTCGAAAAGTTGGAGGCGAACCAATCGCTTGCCAAATATTATCAAATTGTTCCCATGAAATAGGGGAGAAAATCTCAGACGCGCCCTACAACACAAACTAGAATCATCGTGCAAACTCATAGGCAATATTCGTGATGCGGCCGCGCCAGTAGGGCAATAGCGAGCCATCAAACAGTTGCCACGCCACCTCACCGGAGAGCGGAATCCGCATACCGTCTCGCAATTCGTAGTCCCAGAAGCGGCCTTGCCAGGGCGCAAACACCAGCCCGCCGTTAACTGTACGGGCGCGGGCCTCCGCGCGGATACTGGCGATTAGCCCTGCTTCATCAAAGCGGAAATCCAGGGAAACAGCGGTGTCGCCATCCTGTAGCGTTGCTCTGGCCGAAGAATTGTCGATCGCATCCCAGCGAACACCCTGACTCGGCAGCAGTCTCGTCGGATACCAAGCCGCCTCCGCGAAAAAGCGCATCAGTTCCCCCTGTGCAGCTTCTGGAGTGCCGCGGATATCCGCCAGAGTCACCAGGCCCAGCAGCGCTGCATGGAGGATGCCTTCGCCAGAAATGTAGGCATCATGAACAAACGCATTGATACCGGGCATCATGGCAATTCGCCCCTCCCAGTCAAAGCCAGGGCGCTGAGTAATTACCAATTGAGTTGAGGTGAAGGCGCTCCATTTTTCTGCGGTTTCGCTCATGTTAAACGTGCCTTCGTGGGAAACCCGCGCTGCTGCAATTAGCGGTTGTCCATCCTTCATCACCGCGCGAAAGTAGCGCTGCACGGGCTGGGGTAAATCGGCGATTTCCCGCGCATCAAATGTGAGAGGTTTAATCGGCGATCGCGCAGCTTCCAGAGTGGCTCGCAGTTCCTTGGTACCGAGATGCCAGCGGTATGTTCCAAGGGCGATCGCGCCAACAATGACAACTACAAGCGCCAGGATAATTAGTACGATCGCCGATCGCCACATGGTGATTCCTCTTGATACCTAAAAACGAGTTAATCAAGGGCGAGTCTTAAACCCATCTACCCACTACAACTCTCAGCGTTCCATCTGCCAAAGTTTCCTCTTCTTCAACATGAAAACCCTCTGACTGCACCGCCGCCATCAAACTTTTCCGCGCGTATTTTTGACTAATTGAATTGATAAATTCCTGCTGATTAATTCGAGCGCCCCAAAAATCCGCTACCAATTCGTAATCCTCTCCGCTGCGGCGAAAACCCAAATCGTAACCATTAGATTGCCGAATCACGTACTCGGCATTAGTTTTGTCACCCCGATAACCCCGTACCTGCACATTGGACTCTACTTGATAACCCAACTCTTCCAACACTTGATGCAGCAGTTCGCCGTTCTTGATCTGAACCTTGATAGTTGTGAAGTGTGACATATCACTTTCGGATTTTTGTGTGAAACGCTAATTTGATTATAATACTATAAACTGCAACAGTCAATAAGTTATAAGTTGCGAGCTTAAACCGGGTTTTAGCGTCAGCGAAAGCAGCCCGGTTACAAGCCCCCGGATTCATCTGTGCAGAAATTAAAAACATAGTAGCCGATAACAATTCCCCCGATTGAGCCGTGAGTTCGTTTTCTTCACTCCTCCAATTCTTCAAATCCAAAATCTAAAATCGTATGATAGCCGATAATTGTAACCAACCTAAACAATACGATGTATCCGACAACAATTCCCCCGATTGAGCCGTGAGTTCGTTTTCTTCAATCCTCCAATTCTTCAAATCTAAAATCCAAAATCTAAAATCTAAAATCGTATGATGGCCGACAATTCTAACCAGCCCAGAGAATATGATGCCGTCCTCGGCGGCCAAAGTCAAATCCCGATCGCCGGCGCAGTTTTGGGAGGCATCGCCGGGGTCAAGCAGCGCTTCAACAGTCCCAGTATAGAGCCGCGGATTGCCGCTGTTAAAGATGCTCCTAAATACGGAGGCGCTGGCTTAAATTTAGCAATTGAGGCGCTGCTTGACCCCGCAGCAGAAGTGCAGCGAGTTGCTTATTTAATTTTGCGATCGAGGACAGAACCTCTAGTGCGCCAAACTTTAAAAGAATTCGTGCCTTACAAGCTTTTTGACTGCATCCGCAGTGTGAAAACAGGGACAAATGTTGCTATTAGTCCCGGAGGATCTCGCACCGCGAGTTTGCACGGCAAAATAATTAGAATTTGCGATGTAGATACAGGAGAAATACTCTATACTGTTGACAAGTATCCCCGCGCTCAAGAAACTTTTGTCCTTTGCCAAGAAAGCGAAGTTTTTGTGAGAAGCAGAAATACTCCGAAACACCGTGCGATCGAAATTTGGCAAGGAGGAGAATTGCGGCATACTTCTCTCGGACATGAAGGGGAAATTAGCACAATTGTCATCAGTCCTGACAGTCAAGTTATCGCCAGCGGTTCGGCAGATACTACTATCAAAATTTGGAATTTAGAGACGGGAAAGTTAATCTGTACTTTTGGCAGTCTTTTAACTTGGGGAGCTCATAAAGCAGGAATTGTTAGTCTTGCTTTTAGCCCGATCGCACAAACTCTCGCTAGCAGCAGTTCTGACGGTACAATTAAACTGTGGAACCTCCGCAGCAGAGAATGCTCCCAAACAATTAAGGGTTATGCGAATTGTCTGGCTTTCAGTCCAGACGGGCAGACTTTGGCTACTGGCGGCTGGGACAGAAATATTCAACTGCGGCAGCTATCGAATCCAGATAGTTCCATCACTTTGGCAGGGCATTTTAACTCGATAAATGCGATCGCCTTTAGTGCCGACGGACTCACTGTTGTCAGTGCTAGTGCCGATGGTAATATCAAATTTTGGAATGCCAGTACGGGCGAAAATATTCACACTCTCAGCGGACATCAAAACTCTGTTACTTGTCTTACTTTTAGCAGCGATGGTGAAACTATTATCAGCGGCAGCTTAGACAAAACTGTCAAAATTTGGGGAGTTAATTGAAGGAAGTTCGGCAACGGATTCTGTAACGGATGTAGCGGATGGAAGAAATAGGGCATAGGGCATAGGGCATAGGGCATAGGGCATAGGGCATAGGGCATAGGGCAGAAGGCAGAAGGCAGAAAGAAGAGGGAATCGACTTCATGATTTTCACAAATTAAGTACCTCCTAACCATTCAGGCGCTGCCTATATTTCAATTTTCCCGATTCCCGATTCCTCGGTGCGTGAATCTACGCAAACAAATATAATAAATTTACAATCCACTTCTTGTGCAAGCCGAGGATTGCGGAACTTCTTTTTGCATTACTACAAATAGTGACCGTAAAAATACCGACGAATCGGCCTTATTCAGCTTATTATCAATTTGTGAACAGTCGCCGGAAAGCCTGAGCGAGCCTCAATTTCTGAATCCTTTAAAGTAGCTTTAATATATCGCATCTTGGTCGGAGGAGTATTCCTGCTAATTGTAATATTTGACTTAAAAAGTTTATGCTTAAAAGATAGGCTGAGGTTAAATATACAGTGCGCCCTAGAGTAACCATGTCACACTGCAACCAATCCATCTGTCGTTCCCGCAATCTCCCAGAAATGTGCGACACTGCTGCCAGTTGGCAGCAAAAAGCCGATCGACTAAGGGTAGAATTAAACACCACCCAGGATCTGCTTCACGCAGAAATCGAGAGGCTCAAACAAGCCAACGAAACCCTTCAGGCCGCCGTCAGTTGTGCCCCCGTTTTCCTGTGGGCAACAGACAGAGACGGCAAGTTAACCCTTGCAGCAGGGAAAGGATTAGAAAATTTGGCCCTCAAACCAGGTGCAACTGTCGGGCTGTCGATTGGTGAAGTTTACAGCAGCCAGCCAGATATCTTAGAAAATATTGCCGAGGTACTAGCAGGAAACGATCGCACTTGGAATGCCCGACAGGGGCATTGTATTCACGAAATTCGATCGGCAGCCCTGCGAGATGGAAACGGCGAAGTTGTCGGCGCAGTTGGTGTTTCTACTGAAATTACCGAGCGCGAGCAGTCCATCGCCACTCTGGAAACGGCAAATCAACAATTAGAAGACAGACTTCAGCAGCAAACGGCAGTCTTCAATGCAGCACTTGCCGAAAGCGAAAAAAAGTATCGCAATCTGGTAGAAACCTCCCAAGAATTGATTTGGTCGATCGATATTGAAGGCCTCTTGACTTTTGTCAATTCCGCCGCCAAACGCATCTACGGTTACGAACCGCCAGAAATGATCGGAAGGCGCTTCACCGATTTTTTAGTTCCCGATCAAGAAAGTAGATCAAGAGAAATATTGGCCCAACTTTTAGCGAGAACCAAAATTCAGCCACAAACCGCTAATTCTCCTTACGAAACAGTACACCTTCGCAAAGACGGTACTCCCGTTCACCTGCGCGTCAACAGCATCGTCAACCAAGCTGAAAACGGCGCTATTTTAGGGTTGTGCGGAACGGCGACAGATATTAGCGATCGCAAGCGATCGGAAGAAGCACTCCAAGAAGCTACAGACCAACTTCGCGCCGTTTTGGATGCCGTACCCGGACTGATTTCTTGGATTAGTTCAGATTTGCGGTATATAGGAGTCAACCAGCACTTAGCAACCTCATTCAACCTGTCTCCTGAAAGCTTTGTCGGTCAAGAAATCAACTTTCTCGACAAAGGCTCGACTTTCGGAGAACTGATCCGAAATTTTTTTGACAGTTCATCTCAGCAAACCTGCCAAGAAATAGAAATAGAAATTAACGGTTTCGTCCGCAACTATTTGATAGTAGCTCAGAAATATCATCAGGGAACCGCAGCAGTTTCTGTAGGAATAGACATTACCGATCGCAAGCGTGCCGAAGCTCTCAAGAACCAATTGATATGCTCGCTGCAAGAATCAGAACACAAATTTCGTAGCCTTTATGAAGCCACCAGCGAAGCAGTAATGTTGCTTGACGAAAAGGAATTTTTTGACTGCAACCCCGCTACCTTAAAAATATTTGGCTGTAGCAACAAACAAGAATTTTACGGCAAGCATCCGAGGGAATTTTCCCCGCCATTTCAGCCTAACGGACAAGATTCAGCCAGTTTAGCTTCACAGAAAATGAACATAGCAATGCTCATAGGTAGCTGTCGATTTGACTGGGTACACCAACGACTCGACGGTTCAGAATTTTCCGCAGAAGTTCTGTTAAACGCAATGGAAATTAACGGAAAAAAATTTCTCCAAGCAGTAGTACGCGACATTACAGATCGCAAACGAGATGAGGATCAAATCAAAGCCTCCCTCGCCGAAAAAGAAGTCCTTCTCCAAGAAATTCACCACCGCGTCAAAAACAACCTCCAAGTTATTTCCAGTTTGCTCAAACTTCAGTCACGCTACATCCAAGACAGCCACGTTAGTGAAATGTTAAAAGACAGTCAAAACCGAGTGAGATCAATGGCCCTGGTTCACGAACAATTGTACCAATCCAAAGACTTGTCAAACATTGACTTTGCTGAATACATCCAAAATCTCGCCCACAATTTATTCCAAGCTTATGAAAATCATGCAGAAGGCGTCAAGTTGCAAACAAATATTGCGCCGTGTTCTCTCAATATTGATACGGCAGTTCCTTGCGGGTTAATTATCAACGAGCTTGTGACAAATGCCCTCAAATATGCCTTTAAAGGACAAGTTAAAGGTAAAATTAACATAGATTTAACTTTAGATAATAACAGAGTTTGCGTGCTAACCGTGAGCGACAGCGGAATTGGTTTTCCTCAAGACTTAGATTATCGCAAAGCCAGAACGTTGGGTTTGCGACTTGTCGGGTCTTTAGTCAAGCAAATCCGGGGGAAAATAGAACTGTTAGAAACTGCGGGTACGACTTTTAGAATAACCTTTTGTCAACCAAAATTGCACTCTAAGGAGAAAAATTAGTGTCCAACAAAAAAATTCTGATAGTTGAAGACGAGAGCATCATTGCGGAAGACATTTCCGACAGTTTGATATCTCTAGGATATAGAATAACTGGCATGGTCTATTCTGGAGAAGAAGCGATAGAATCCGCAGCCAAATTGCGCCCGGATTTAGTTTTAATGGATGTTAATCTGCAAGGAGAAATCGACGGCATTACAGCAGCCGAAGAAATTCGCTTGCGCTTTCAAATCCCGGTAGTTTATCTGACAGCTTATGCCGATGAAACTACTTTGCGACGAGTCAATAGTACAAAACCGTTTGGCTATATTGTCAAGCCATTTGAAGAAAAAACCTTGCACACAACTATTCAACTGGCACTCTACCGACATCAGTATGACAGCTTGACAAACCTGCCGAATCGTTCATTTTTGCGAGAAAAGTTAAGTCGAGAATTAGATGGTCAAAAAGAATTGTCAGGAGTCGTTCCAGTTGTCACGCTTAGCTTAGATAAAATCAACCGCATTAACAGTACCTGGGGACACGATATCGGCGAGTCGGTGCTTTGCAGCATCGCCCAGCGGCTAACTAACTGCATGGAAAACATTAATATTGTTGCTCGTTTGGAAGCGGCAGAATTCGCGCTGATTCTTAAACCAGTTGCAAAAAAACAGGATGTGGCTAAGATTGCTCAAAACATTTTAGATATTGTATCCGAAGGTATGATTGTCAAAGATTGCGAAGTCTATGTCACTGCTAGTATGGGTATCTGCTTGTATCCCGGGGACGGCACCGACGGAGATGAAATGCTGAAAAATGCTTATATAGCAATGTATCAATCTCAGCAGAAAGGCGGCAATAATTATCATTTTTATACGGCAAAGAAGGCTAAATTTTTTATCAATACACTTCTTCAAGAAACTTGCTTGCGCCATGCTTTAAAAAGCTCAGAGTTTGAAATTCACTATCAGCCGCAAATAGAAATCAATACAGGTAAAATTATTGGTGCTGAAGCTTTAGTCCGCTGGAATCATCCAGAACGGGGGCGAGTTTCCCCTGGGGAATTTATTCCAATGGCTGAAGAAATGGGCTTGATTGCACCGTTGGGTGAATGGGTATTAGAGACTGCTTGCAGGCAAACTAAAACATGGCAGAGAGCAGGTTTACCGCCCCTACGACTGGCAGTTAACGTGTCAGCCCGTCAATTCGAGCGCAAAAATTTCACGGAAAGAGTCAGGGAGATATTAACAGAAACCGATCTCGATCCCAAGTGTTTGGAATTAGAACTGACGGAAAGTCTTGTTTTGCAAGACGAAATTGCAGCAGCTAAAGCTTTTAGGGTGTGGAAAGATCAGGGGATTAGGATAGCAATTGATGATTTTGGGACGGGATATTCTTCTTTGAGTTATCCAAAACGCTTTCCGTTTGATGCGATAAAAATTGACAAGAGTTTTATTCGCAACATTGCACACGATCGCCAAAATGCAGCGATCACAATAGCGATTATTCAAATGGCACACTGCATGAACATGACGGTGGTGGCTGAGGGGGTAGAAAATGAGCAAGAACTTGATTTTTTGTGCGAGTACGAATGCGACGAAATTCAAGGCCATCTTTTCAGCCCAGCTTTGCCAAGGGCTGAGTTTGAAGCGCTGCTGAAAAGCGATAAGTGCTGGGATTTACATCAATTCCGGTTGCAATCCTCCGGAATTGTTGAGTGTTGACTGTTGGCTGTTGACTGTTGACTGTTGACCGTTGACAACTGACAACTGACAACTGACAACTGACAACTGACAACTGACAACTGACAACTGACAACTGACTAATTCAAAAGATACGATCGCCCAACCAACTTCCCAGCCACAGCCCAAAACCGGAAGTAGCCACCAACAGGATAACCGTGTAAAGCCCGCTGCTGGTGTGGATCAACCTTTCTGCGGCTACCATCCGGGCCACAACTCCAGCAATAATGCCGATCGCAGCCCAAGCCCCATAAACAGCCTTAGATCCGGCGATAGCCAAAGCTTGGACGAGATCCCCCGAACCCGCCCCAGCAAAAACCCCCGCCCACGCCCCAATCCCCAGCCCGATCGCACCTCGGAGCCCGACGGGGCCGCCAGAATTGACGCCTAGTTCCGTCGCCAGCCCGCACATCAAGCCGACAATCGCCCAACACACGGCCGCCACCAACGCCTTAACCCAATTCCCAGAAACCGTTCCCGCCATCAATCCCACCACTGCCACCACTCCCCCTACAGCCAAAACAGCAGCCACAGCCCGATACTGGGCCTCGGAACTGGCGATCGCCCCCAAACCAGCCCCAACTGCTGCCCAAGCAGCCCCTGTGACCCTTCCTCCCGCCTGAAAACCAGCGATCGACCCCCCCACCGCCCCAGCCAAAACTAACGCCGCCAGCCACACTCTAGGCGTTGCCGAACCCTCCGCCAGCAAAATCGCGGCCCACAGCCAATCTGCACCGCAGATTAAAGCCCACATCCACAGCGGGGCCGCTGATTTCGTCAAAATCCAACCGGTCAAAGCGTAACTCGCCACAGCGATTGCCAGCGGCCACCAAGGGAAGCTTGAATAGTGTTGAGATGGCCGCACTTCCCTCGGCGGGATTCGTGGTTTTGAGTATTGAGTTGAAAATTCTGTTTTCCTTCTCGAAGTAAGCTTTCGATAGTTTTGAGATGGCCCTGCTTTCCTCGCAACGATTCGCCCTGGTTGCTTTGTGCCCCGCCACGCTGGGCTATTGTGAGTGGTAAATCGTTTCTTGCTTGAAGAGTTTTTTTGAGTTAGAAATTTTTTGGAGGCGGCTTTTGGGCGGGTTTGACGGCGCTGGGAACCAGGCTTGGCGGCTGATTTTGCAGAACGCCTTCTCAGCGGCTTTTCCGGCGCAGGGGGCGGTGGCTGCTGAAACTGTTGTTCGATCGACCTCGATGATTCAGACTGACTCAGAAACAAGACCAACTGCTGGTAAGCTTCATTAATTTCTGTTAATCGTTGTTGAGCTTTTTGTTGCAGCCTGTCGTTGTGGGCAAACCGATCGGGATGCCACACAAACGCTAAATCCCTGTAAGCGCGCTTAATTTCTTCTAGGGAACTTCCCGGCTCAATTTCGAGGATTTCGTAGCATCGATTAATGTCAGCCATAGGCTTCGGGCAGGTGTTGGTAAATTCGCGTGAAGCGAAGCTATCCCGTAGGGAATCGTACTTAACATCTTGTACTATTCTCAGCCAAGCTGCACAGTCAAGCGATTTGAGATTTGAGATTTGAGATTGGGACTTACACATCACAACCTTCTGAAACCGGGTTTTTTACCGTTTCTGCGAGCTGTAACGAAGTATGATGCAAAAAGCCCGGTTTCAGACCACCCGTGCGTTTACCGCTTGCGAGTCATAGAAGATAACATCCAAGATTTCTCTCTTTGACAGAGTAGGCGGTCTGGTTTTCTTGTTTCGGGGTAATAATGGCTCGATGAGTTCCCACTCTTTATCGGTTAAGCTGCGAGAGTACGACATTTTTTTCAGATATTAGCTCATCATCAGAGAACCCATTTGGGTTCTCTAAGCTTTACAGCTATTTAGGTGTACCTCACCAAACCGTGAATTGCTATATACTGGAGAAGAAAATTCGCCATCAAAGGCCAATGTCAGAATTGTACTATTGAACTAAGAATAAATGGCTCATGCTTCCTTTTGCATCGGGAGCATCTCATATTTGTAAAAATACTTCTTCTGGCTCCTTCCTTCTTCTGGCTCCTTCCTTCTGCCTCTTTCCTTCTGCCTCTTTCCTTCTGCCTCCTGCCTCCTGCCTCCTGCCTCAAAACTCCAATTTCTAGCGGAGGGCTGCAAAGGTGAGATGCTCCCTTTTGCATCTCGTATTGTATGCCAAACTTTACTTTTATTGAGCCTGTTAGATAGATATCCCAGCCACAGCAACCTAAGTCTGGATTGGTGCTGGACGAATTACTGATGGTATTGGACAAGGAGGCTCGGTTAAACTGAAACTATAAATTGACGGCAATAATGTCCGCTCAATATACGGGTTTCATTTTAATGGTACTATCTATGATTGAACGATTAGTACAAAATTGGCTCATGGGCGGTTGAGACAGTGTTCACAATATTTGTGTGTAACTTTAAACCGAATCCGAGCCAAGCCAACAATTTTATATTGACTGCACCGAACAAATAAATAATAGAAACATCGAATGAACACTATCAGATATCGGCAAGCAATAGGTATTGGCTTAGTAACTGCTTGGAGCTTGTTTTACTGTGCAGTATCTAGCAACTTACCTATGCTCAATAAAATGGAACTCGACATTCAGGATCATCTAATACGAATGCATAAACCAGGGCTTATGCCAAAAGAAATTCTACTGCTTAAGATCAAGCAGCCTGCCATTTTAGGATATAACTTTCATAACTTATATAAACTGAATACTTTCTATGCTATTTTAGTGAAAAGCTTAATCAACAGTGGTGCAAAGCTTGTAGTCATAAATTTGCCTACTCAAATGAGCCAGTACATTGAGCTTGATACAGATCCTCAGTTAGAACATCCCTTTCAAGAGTTGATTAGTAAATATTCAAACCAGATTGTTTTGGTGGCTCGTCCAAGTAACTTACCCTCAGAAAATTCAGTCATAAATGATTATCATAATTTACTTCCTTTCGATAAGGAAAGTATAAATCCCTCTATTCCCCCAGAGCAGATAGTAAGTTACTTCAGATATGCAGCACATCCACAAAGCTTAGACAGCCCAGCTCGAAAAGCCGAGCTATTTTCCAATTTTAGCTATGAAGATGATCCAGATATTAATATACATCATAAGGTGAAATCTGTGGCAACGATGGCCTTAGAAAAATTCTATATCAACTCAGGAAATCTCAAAGGTTTTCAAGATCTTACAAATTTACAAACTCTTTTATCTTTTCAAATGAACTTCTGGGGCCCTGCTGATACATTTCCTAGTATTGATATTCATTTTCAATGTCCTTCCTCTCAGCTAGAGATAGAACACTGTAATCCTTCCTTTGACCCCCAATCTCTTCAGAAGATCCATGATAAACTTGTATTAATCGATCTTCCCGAAGGGAAAGGATTTGAAACCTATCGACAACTATCTCCTTTTGGGGAGATGTCTGTTGCAGAAGTAGAAGCTAATCAAATAGCTAGTTTGATGACCCATTCATTTCTGACAAGAATCCCGAATTGGTATGACTACATCATCACAACTTTGGGTCTTGGCTTCATAACCCTATATATACTTAGCCCCGGCAAAAAGCATAAACTTATACCTGTTCATCTGCTGGTTGGCTGGCTTCTTCCGATATTGGTAGGAAGCTATGTAGCTTTAAGTTTTATCTTGTTCTATCAAGGGTTAATCCTTCCATTATCCATCCCAATCTTAGGTTGGGTTGGAACAGGTTCAGGTGTAGCCATTTATTCAATTCTCAGGCAGTCTATCCAACAACAGCAGAAATTAGCTGAGCGACAGGCTGTTCTTTTGCAATCGCGGAAACTCCTCCATCGAGTCGCAACAGACATTCATGATGGCCCACTTCAAGAACTCAAATTGGCTATGGATAGTATTGAACTTCTAGCCCTCAGTCATCCATCTCCCCTGATGAACTCAATCTTAGATCGATTAGAAGCAGTTGGGCTTGCGCTTCGCAATCAGCTCAGCAGCACACGCACAATTGCAGAAAAGCTAGAGATTACACCAGAGCTGCAATATGGACTGGATCGGGGGATACACCAATGGCTCCAAAAACTGATTAACTCAAGAGAATTAACCTTGAGTGTCAAAGAGCATCTACAACCCCTGCGAGAACCCAAATCTGATAGTGCTTGGATTGATTCGAGAGAGGATATATTTCGCTTTTTTCGAGAAGCGATCGCTAATGTGATTCGCCATGCCCAACCTCCAAACGGATCGGCAACGCAAGTTTCAGTCTCGCTTACTCAAAAAGATCATCAGTGCCGATTAGCGATCGAGAATAATGGAACTAGCCTAACCCCTATCTTATTAGATATTACTCACAAAAAACGTCGTAGTGGTGGATATGGCACTAAACTGATGAAAACTATTGCCGCTGAGATACCAAATGGGGCTTGGCAAAGGATTTCATTAGAAGAAGGTGGGATGCGGGTAACACTTGAATGGACGATGGACACCCCATAAGATGATAACAAAGAAGGGTATAACTACCCGATTAACCTACGTTTAATTGCCTCCATGCAAACTGCGATTCTGGTATTAGTAAGTTGACCATCAAGCTGATCGACATTCAGTTTTGCTTTGAGACTCTGGACGTAGTTCTGAGCTGTTTTGAGGGATATATGCATCCGCTCTGCAATTGCCTGATCCGTAAGGGCTTGGTTGCATAACAAGTCCAGTACCGTTCTATCCTTATCAGTCAATGGCATTTCGTTCATTAAATTACGAGGAATCTTACACTGTCCAGCTAAAGCACTACGACCTCCTTCTAGAAAAGCATTCCGTCTTTCCATTTTATTAACGACAGCAAATCCCCCTTGATGTTCAAATATTTGCTTCAGGACTTGCCTTAAATAGCTGGGTTCGCTGGTATAGACGAGAACATTTAACAGAGGGTGACGCTCAAAAATGTGGTTGAGTAGCGCTAAACCTGGCTTGGCTGACTCCTCGCCTGTCAAAGTCCCAAATTGTAAGTCAACTACTACTAAATCTATGTTCTCTTGCTTGAGTTGCTCAATCCCCTCTTCAGGGGTTTCCTGAATAATGCAGGAACACTGAGGGTCTATCATCCTCAAAAAATCACAATTATTGTGACCGACTTCAGGGTGATCCTCAATGACCAGAAAGCGTTGTGTTTGAGAACTCATAGTTTGACCGCCATAACTCTTTTATCATTTCTTCAGCAGACTCGTTTTCACGACTATTTAGACTGCCTATAACGTGAGCTTTTACTGATAATGATAATCATGAGGGGAAAGGCGAGGGCTACTCGCCTTTTCTCTCCCTCCTCTATTGTATAAGTCTACAGAGTTACAATTTTGGCTTTATAACCTTTATGCTCTAGTTTTTGAACCTGTTTGTTAGCAGCTACACGAGTTCGGAAAGTTCCAGCATTTATCCATTTTTTTTGATCGGCGCGGTGATACTGGACGCGGTATTCATGGTGACGTTGGGATTCAAGCGCAACTTTTGTTGTTGGCTTCATAGGCTGAGCATTGGCTTGGAGGGGAACAGCAATGCCTAGCCCAAGGGTAGCTAGAGAAATGAGCGTAACCATTACCTTGTTCATGATTCAGACCTGTTTGTAAAGTTGATAGTTTTATTCTGTCATTCAAGTCTTCCGGTTGATAGGGGAGTAAGCGCAAATAATATTGCGTGTTTACGCAAGTCCGTTCAGGAAACGACTTAGAAGGAGAGCGATTTTTTTCGGGGGAGAGGGGGGCAATCAGGGGTTTGAAAAATTAATCATCCCAAAGACCTTGTAGACAAACCTTTTGAGAGATTTTACTCGCTCGCGTAAAATCGACGCAGAATAGCAAGAATCGTGGCAATTGGTCTGACTTACCCAGATATCTACTCCATACTCCACTGTTTTTTGGCATTACAAGAGTTGGTGCAAAGATGAGCTACTTCAAAACATCAGACATCCTTCTGCTATAGCTACAATGAGAAAATACTTTCGTGCGATCGGGATCTGTGTCTGTGTCGGAAAATCAAGCACCCACCTTCATCTTAGTTGACGGTCACTCCCTGGCCTTTCGCTCCTACTTCGCCTTTGCCAAAAGTCGAGACGGAGGCTTGCGAACTACGACAGGCATTCCCACCAGCGTCTGTTTTGGCTTTCTCAAGTCGCTGCTGGAAGTTATGGCCGCCCACGATCCCCAGTACATGGCGATCGCCTTTGACCTCGCCACACCCACATTTCGCCACGAAGCAGACGACACCTACAAAGCCGGTCGTGCCGAAACTCCCGAAGATTTCATCCCCGATATCAAAAACCTGCAAGAACTCCTCAGCTATTTGAATTTACCTGCAATAACTGCTCCGGGCTACGAGGCCGACGATGTTTTGGGAACTTTGGCAAACAAAGCCAGCGCGGCCGGTTATCAGGTCAAAATCCTCACGGGCGATCGAGATTTGTTTCAATTAGTAGAAACCGAAAAACAAATCAGCGTATTATATTTGAGTACCGATGAACTCAGGCGATCGGGCAAAGGCAAATCCCAAGAATACGGCCCGGAAGAAGTCAAAGCCAAACTCGGCATTTTGCCAGAACAAGTAGTAGATTACAAAGCTTTGTGCGGCGACAAATCCGACAACATCCCCGGAGTCAAAGGCATTGGCGACAAAACCGCCCTGCAATTGCTGGAAGCTTACAATTCCCTTGATGGAATTTATGCAGCCATCGACGAGATTAAAGGAGCAACTAAGAAAAAGCTAGAAGAAGGCAAAGAAGCTGCTTATCATTCTCAACGCATGGCGACAATTGTCCAAGACGTGCCATTAGAAATCAACTTAGAAGATTGCCAGCTTATAGGTTTTGACGAATCAGCCTTGATTCCCATGCTGGAAAAGTTGGAATTTAAAACATTTTTAAGCAAAGTTAAACAAATTCAAAAGCGTTTTGGTGGCGTCGAAGAGAACGAAAAACAAGAAGAACAATCCTCGTTCCCCGGCTCTGCCCGGGAACGCATATCCAGAGGCTCTGCCTCGTCGGAAAACAGCCTAGAACAGCCATTGGAGGGTGTAGAAAAGCCCTTGGAACAGGGCGGGCAAGATGCCCACCCCACAATAGATAAGCCACCTCCAACTTCTGAAAGTTCAGAAGAAAACGCCTTATCCTTTTGGAGTCATGATGATACCAAAGCCGCCCAGCAAGCAAACAAATTACCCATTAAACCCCGAATAATTCAAACAACCGAACAGTTAAACGAATTAGTCGAACTGCTGCAAACCTTCACCGACAAAGCCTCACCCGTGGCGTGGGATACCGAAACCACCGCCATCGAACCGCGAGACGCCGAATTAGTCGGAATTGGCTGCTGTTGGGGAACCGGTGAAGAGGATCTCGCTTACATTCCCACGGGACACAAAACGGGCACAAACTTGGACAAAGCCACAGTTTTAACTGCTTTGCGTCCGATTTTGGAAAGCGAGAATTATCCCAAGGCGCTGCAAAATGCTAAGTTCGATCGATCGATCCTGCGCTGTCAGGGCATCAAACTAGCCGGAGTCGTCTTCGACACCATGCTAGCCAGTTACGTACTCAATCCAGAAAATAGCCACAGCCTCAGCGAATTGTCAAAGAAATACTTAGGCATTGTTGCCCAAACTTACAATCAATTAGTACAAAAAAACCAAACAATTGCTGACATCAGCATTGGAGAAGTAGCTAAATACTGCGGCATGGATGTTTACACTACATTTCAGTTAGTAGGTAAACTTAGAGCAGAATTGAAGGAAGCTGATAAAACTAGCTTTCCCCGAAAAACTTTGGAGGGGTTATTGCTGGAAGTAGAACAGCCCCTAGAACCAGTTTTAGCAGAAATGGAATATTGTGGAATTCGCATTGATTCAGCATATCTGCAAGAACTATCGCAACAGCTAGAAAAGAGCTTAAAAGAAATAGAAGAAAAAACTTATCAAGCAGCCGGGAGAAAGTTTAATTTAGGTTCGCCGAAACAACTCAGCGAAATCTTGTTAGAAAAAATCCCGGATGAGTTTCAGAAAAAGTCTCGCAAAACTAAGACAGGATACTCTACAGACGCCGCTGTATTGGATAAATTGCAAGGAGACCACCCGATTGTAGACGATTTATTAGAACACCGAACATTATCCAAGTTGAAATCAACTTATGTCGATGCTTTGCCACAGTTAGTGCGTGCGGATACCGGGCGAGTGCATACAGATTTCAACCAAGCTGCAACTGGTACGGGTAGGCTTTCTTCTTCCAATCCAAATTTACAAAATATTCCCATCCGAACCGAGTTTTCGCGGCAAATTCGCAAAGCTTTTTTACCGGAGTCAGGTTGGCTGATGGTGTCGGCTGACTATTCTCAAATTGAACTGCGAATTTTAGCTCATTTGAGTCAAGAACCGGTGTTAATTGAAGCTTATCAAAATAACCGAGATGTGCATACCGTGACGGCTCAACTGCTGTTTGAAAAGGAAGAAATAACTCCCGATGAAAGACGGTTTGGGAAAACGATTAATTTTGGGGTAGTTTACGGTATGGGGGCGATCAAGTTTGGGCGATCGATGGGTAAAACTTCAGCAGATGGCAAGGAATTTATTCGCCGATTTAACGAGCGTTACAGTAAAGTTTTTGAATATTTGGAGAAGGTAAAAAAAGAGGCGATCGCCCTCGGATACGTTACCACAATACTCGGCCGCCGCCGTTACTTAAACTTCGAGAGCGAAAGCCTCCGCGACTTAAAAGGCCGCAATCCCCAAGACATTCACTCCGATCGACTTAAATCTCTCAGCAGAGATGACGCCCAATCTTTGCGCGCCGCAGCCAACGCTCCGATTCAAGGCTCTAGTGCTGATATCATTAAACTTGCCATGATTGAAGTACACAAAATATTGCAAAACTATCAGGCGCGGCTACTGCTGCAAGTTCACGATGAATTAATCTTTGAAGTACCTCCCTATGAATGGGAAGAATTGCAGCCTAAAATTAGAAGTGCGATGGAAAATGCTCTGCCACTTAGCGTACCGCTGATAGTTGACATCCACGCTGGGCAAAATTGGATGGAAACTAAATAAAACAGAGAAATATGAGCCAACTTAAAATCGCCATTTTCCCAAAAATAAAAACCTTAAGTGCAGTTGCTCTGCTATTGCTACTATTCGGGTGTCCACAAAAGTTAGCGCCCAACAACTATGTTGTCAAGCGAGTCAGCGACGGCGACACCCTTGTCGCCAGTGATGCCGCCGGGAAAGATATCAAAGTGCGTTTTGCCTGTGTAGATGCACCGGAAGTCGCGCACACAAATGCTGAGAAAAATAGCAAAGCAGCAGCCAATAAAAATCAATTTAAGTGGGGAAATCTAGCGTACCAAAGAATGCAGCAGCTAGTCAAACAAGGGGGCGGGCGCGTTGTTTTGACTGTCACTGATACTGACCGCTACGGCCGCAAAGTTAGCGAAGTTCGCTTGCCCAACGGCACATTTGCCCAAGAAGTTTTGACCCGCGAAGGATTAGCAATGGTTTACCGTCCTTACTTGAAAAATTGTCCGAGTGCAAGTATTCTGGAACAAGCCGAAGCCGAAGCTAAGAAAAAGCGCCGCGGTGTTTGGGGAGATTCCAAGTTTGTGCCAGCGTGGCAATTTAGACAGAACGGCAAATGAGCGAAATTTTGATTTTCTGGTAATTGTTCTTTATCTAAGAATCCCCATGTTAGAAATCACCGTAAAAAACAACGCTCTCTGTTTCGGTAAACACTTCTCCCTGAATTTTCAACGCACTTTGCGGATACCCGACGACGGTAAAACCTATCCCTTACCGCCGGGATTAGGCGAGTTTCCCGTCTGCAAAGTTGATGACTACATTTCTACAGTACCTGAAACTTGGAAAGAACACGGGGGCGTGTTTATTCCCATGTATCAACGGGAAGCTTTGTGGATTTATTTTAGAGGCGTTGATTGGCGGCCCAATGCTGTTAAAATTGCTGTTGGTAAAATCAATGCCGTTTCAGGCAAACCTTGGCAGCAAAAACTGCAAGCTAATGACCAAGATTATGTCATTTGTCCCGCTCAACCCTGGTTAGATGGTATCAATTCTGGTGAAGGTTACATCCGCCAATTTGTTGCTATGCCTCTCGGTATGGGTTACACTGTCGAAGGACAAGTAACTGGTAAAGAAGAATTTGGCGGCATTCAAATCATTGTATTCGATCCGAAACCAGGGTTATTTCCAGAAGAACCGCCGCCCTCACAATTACTGAGAGGTAGAGGCTTTAGTGATTTTGCACCTATCGATTGTATCGCCTTGGGTGGTGCGGAAATGGGATTAGCAGCAGGTGGTAAAATGAAACAAGAAATTTATCCCGATCGTTACGGTATCAACACCTGGGACGAGACAAATTTCGGCAGAGTTTACGTCCACATTGTTAATAGCATGATGTATCGGGAAATCACTGGTAAAGAACCGCCAAACACGCCCATTACTGCCAAAAGTTACAATCAATACGGTCTTCCTTGGTTCGACCTTTACGACGAACAAAAAGGAGCTGTCGCACCCTCAAGTATCCTTTCTCAAGTCAAGTCTGTCAAAGAGATGGACGAAAATCAGGGATTTGCACCGCAGCAAGACGATACATCTGTTGACATTCCTCAAGCACAAATTAAAAAGCTCAAAGTCGATCCCGATGGAGTCAGAGATGGCAATTGGTAGTCTACTAGCAGAATCTCGATTGTATATAGGGACAATTAATCAATTGCCTTTGTAAATAGACAGTGCTGCATCAGGCCTGCTAAATTAGACACTACCTGTCGCAGTAAGGCGCGCCGAGACGTACCCTACCGATAGATTCTTTGTGCAAATCCAATCAATTAGCAAAAAATTAACCTTAAGGGACATCAATGAATTTCAAACATCTGGTTATTTCCGGCATGGCTCTGCTCCTCGGTACTGCAATCGTAGGAAATGCTATTGCTCAAGAACTGACCAACGACCAAAAAACGGTTGTTTGTCGCTTGAAAACCGAAGTTGACCAGCGGAAAGGCAACGGTCAAAAATTAGTATTTGTGCCGTTGCTGGGCCAAGTTCGCAAGCAAGTTTCATCTCCTTTTAGAGCAACACTGCATCCTAATGTGGAGTATGTTTTTGTTGCCACTTGCGACGGAAATTGCCAGGATTTAAACCTAGCTCTCAAGGATGCAAGCGGTCAGGAAGTCGCTGTGAGTCAAAAAACAGGCGAACTGGCGTCAATCTCTTTTACTCCCCCATCCCAAGGCGAATATCAAATCACTGCTAAGCCTGGGGAATGCACGACGGCAGAAGGTTGCAGTTACGGCCTGGGAATCTTCGTTCCAGCAAGTGCTAGCGTACCTAATGCTTCAAGAATTCCTGCTGAGATAGCACAATTTCGACTTTGCCAGTAGGGGAACAGCGATCGAGTTGTGGGTTGCGAGTAGAGTAGAGTTTTCAATCAGAAATCTAACTCATAACTTGCAACTTATAACTCGCGACTTATATCGCAACCACGCCTGACGGTGAGTAGGTTATTAATGACTTCAATTATCTGAAACCATGCCTTTGACCACCAATTTCAAAGGTGGTACCCGCCACGTGATTTATCCGTGGAATCAATCCCAAATCGAAAATCGAAAATCAGAAGAGCCCCCGCATTTATCCGTGGGGTCGCCTCTAAAATCTAAAATCTAAAATCTAAAATCGATTGACCGAAAGCATCCAGGATAGAAGCCCCCGGATTCATCCGTGGGGTCAAGGCTTCAATTCTTTAATCTAAAATCTAAAATCTAAAATCTAAAATCGATTGACTGGTTCTGCCTTCTTGCTTTTTTTTACTCTGAGTGACTTGCCCAGCCCTTCGACTTAGCTCAGGAACCGCGACTTGCCCGATCGCATCGCCGAAGGGAAGGGAGCCGAAGGCAGCCGAAGAGCGTTATTCCTTCTGCTATAATTTGTTACGCATAATTCCTGCAAACTCTCAAGCCGATCGAGCTGTGGAACCCTGCAAAGACCCAATAATTGCCGAAAGCTGGCCCGAAGCCAGAACTTTATTTACCCTCGGGCAGGCATCAATTAGAATATAGATGGTGCCTCTCAAAGGTGACGAGTACATTGCCCATGTCTTTAACCTTAGCTTTGAAAAATCAACTGCAGAACCGTCCTCAAATAGGGTTGAAAAGTCTGTTGGGCCGCTTAGGTATCAGGCAGAAAATCGGCTGCGGATACGCCTTGGTCATTGGTATTGCGGTTTTGGGTGCTGTGGCGGGACGGGGAGTAGAATCCTATCACAAACAGCAAGTTAGAGAAAAACTAGCGCTCGACCGAGATAAAGCGGAAATCCTGACAAACCTCAACAACACGGTGCAGGAAGTCAGAATTCAGCAGCAAGAGCTCGCCAGTCTGACGGCCAAACCGCAAATTTTCGATCGCCAACGCTCGGAATTCCTGACTCGCGTTGCTCAGATGAGCGGCATCCTCGAACAACTGCAAACCTCGTCGCCGACGAAGAATCCCGATATTGCCCAAGACTACGAACTGCTTCAACAGTTCGCTCAAGCCAACGGCAAAACCGTAGAATCCTACTTTCAACAAGTACAAAAATTGTTGGCTGCTGCCAAATTATCTGCTTTGAATCCGCAACAGCAGCAGGCTTTGGGGCGGAATTTGAACAATTTTGTGGCGGGCGAAACTGCTTTGAAACTCAAAGAGTTTTCCGAGGATTCAGCCCAACTGGCCGGCAACTTTCGCGATAAAGCAGACGAGGCATTGAGAACCTACGAAAATGCCGAAAAACTCGGAACTCTCATTATCGTTTGCTCTCTCTTGATATCAGGTGCGATCGCAGCAATTCTAGCAGCATACACCAGCGGGGCGATCGCTCGCTCCTTAGAAGCCACCACCCTCATCGCTCAGCGAGTGACAGAAGAATCTAACTTTGACCTGCAAGTACCAGTCACTACTTCCGACGAAGTGGGAATGCTAGCAATTTCCCTCAACGAACTGATCCAAAGAGTAGCCGAATACACAGAAGAATTGCACGAAGCAAAAGTAGCCGCCGAAGCTGCCAACCGCTCGAAAAGTGCATTTCTCGCCAACATGAGCCACGAACTACGCACCCCCCTCAACGCCATCATTAACTACAGCGAAATGCTGCAAGAAGATGCTCAAGATTCCGGTTCAGAAGACTTTCTCCCGGACTTAGAAAAAATTCAAACCGCAGGCAAACACCTGTTAGATATGATTAGCGATATCCTCGATATTTCCAAAATAGAAGCAGGTCACGTCACCCTTTATTTGGAAAACTTCGACGTGGCAACGATGATTGAAGAAGTGATGACTACGGCTCAACCGCTAGTAGAAAAAAAAGGTAATGCTTTAGCACTGAAAACCAAAGGCGAACTCGGCACAATGTACGCCGATCAACCGAAAGTGCGGCAAATTCTCCTTAATTTGCTCAGCAATGCTGCCAAATTTACCGAAAAAGGCGTCATTACTATCGGCGTGGAAAGAATTAAAATTGAAAAATCAAGACCGGGGAAACAAAATAAAAATAATGATATTCAATCGGGTTCAAGCTACACTTCTCAAGTTGTAATATTTCGAGTCAGCGACACTGGCATCGGCATGACAAACGAGCAATTAGAGCAGATATTTAAACCTTTTACCCAAGCGGATGCTTCGACTACCCGCAAATACGGAGGGACGGGTTTGGGATTGACAATTAGCCAGCGTTTGTGTCAAATTCTTGGCGGCGAAATTAGCGTCGAAAGCGAAGATGGGAAAGGTTCAACTTTTATTGTCAGTCTCCCGGAACGGGTAGTGATGCAGGCATGAAGTCAATCGATTTTAGATTTTAGATTTTAGATTTTAGATTTTAGATTAAAGAATTGAAGCATTGAACCCACGGATAAATACGTTCGGCAAGTTTCATCGGATACAGGTTTTTTATTTCTGGACGGATGAATCACGTGGCGGGTATCTTGGATGCTTGATTGTCAGGCAATATCTGGATTTTGACACGGATATACGGATTAATTATTGAGCATTTGTCAATAGTCAGGAGGCAGATATTCAAGGAAAAAGAAAGAGGGAGGAAGGAAGAGGGAAATTTTAAAATGTATTGATATAGCAAGCGCTTTCGTCGGTTAGGGCATAAAGTGTAAATAGCCCCAATTGCCGTGCGATCGCACAACCCATCTCCAAAGTTGTACTCTTAAATATCAATACTTCGGACAGTTGTTGATTACTAACCGTAGGAGAAGGGTTTCAAGGCTCCAAGGCGATCGAGCTACCAACGGAAAATTGAGGGTTTCAGACTACGAAATAAAAACTGTTCGGACTATTGAAATATCAGGGCTTATGAATATTACTCGCGTTTCAGTTGACTCAGCAGGCAATCAGGGCAATCGAGGGCCATTGGGCACCTTTTCCTCTGCTTCCATTTCGCCCGACGGGCGGTTTGTGGCGTTTGAATCTCCAGCATCCAACCTCGTGCCGGGAGACACTAACGCTAGCGAGGATGTCTTTGTGCGGGACACGCTAGCCAATACCACCACCCGTGTCTCTGTTGACTCAGCAGGCAATCAGACTCTCGGCGACTCCTACAGCCCCTCCATCTCAGCCGACGGGCGGTTTGTGGCATTTTGGTCTGATGCCACAAACCTTGTGCCGGGAGACACTAACAATACAAACGACTTCTTCTTACGGGACTTGTTGACGAATACCACCACCCGCGTCTCTGTTGACTCAGCAGGCAATCAGGTGACGAACAATGCCTCCGGAGGTGGCTCCATCACCCCCGACGGGCGATTTGTGGTGTTTTTTTCTGACGCCTCCAAGCTAGTGCCGGGGGACACTAACAATACAGCCGACATCTTCGTGCGAGACTTGTTGACGAATACCACCACCCGCGTCTCTGTTGACTCAGCAGGCAATCAGGCGAACAGGGAGTCCTACGGCTCCTCCCTCTCAGCCGACGGGCGGTTTGTGGCATTTTCCTCTCTTGCCACAAACCTAGTGCCGGGGGATACTAACAATACAAACGACATCTTCGTGCGGGACTTGTTGACAAATACCACCACCCGCGTCTCTACGAACTCAGCAGGCAATCAGGCGAACGGGGAGTCCTACAACCCCTCCCTCTCAGCCGACGGGCGGTTTGTGGCATTTTCCTCTTTTGCCACAAACTTCGTGCCGGGGGACACTGACAATAACATCGACATCTTCGTGCGGGACTTGTTGACGAATACCACCACCCGCGTCTCTACGAACTCAGCAGGCAATGAGGGGAACAGTAACTCCAACAGCGCTTCCATCTCAACCGACGGGCGGTTTGTGGCGTTTCATTCTAGTGCCTCCAACCTCGTGCCGGGGGACACTAACAATAGAAGCGACATCTTCGTGCGCGACACGCTAGCCAACACCACCACCCGCGTTTCTGTTGACTCAGCAGGCAATCAGGGGAACAGCCTGTCCTTCGAGGCCTCCATCTCTGCAGATGGGGGGAGAGTAGCGTTTTCATCTGATGCCACTAACCTCGTACCGGGAGATACTAACAATAACATCGATGTTTTTGTTTCTGACATCGGTAACATTCCAGGCAATAATCCTCTTGGTAACAACATCAACGGCACTCCCGGCAACGACAACCTGTCTGGCACCAGCGGCAAGGATATCATCAACGGTGTGGAAGGTAATGACGTACTCACCGGTTTGCGGGGCAACGATATCCTTGTCGGGGGCGAGGGCAGCGATATCCTCAATGGCGCCAAAGGTTTTGACACTCTCAACGGCGGTTTGGGAAACGATATTCTAGTCGGCGGCGCGGGCAACGATGTATTTGTTTTAGGTGCGGGATTGGGAGTTGATACGATCGCTGATTTCGCCAGCTCTCAAGATACCGTGCAATTAATCAATGGCTTGACCTTCGGACAGCTATCAATTTCGCCGGGAACTGACGGCACATTAATTACAGTAACCAGCAGCGGTGAAGTTTTAGCTTCTTTGATAGGTGTTGCTCCCAATCTCATCGGTTCTGAAGATTTCCTCTCGGTCTAGAGAGAGTAAAGCGGTCATTGGTGAAATCACTTTTACTCAGGGAACCTGATTAAAATTGGCCAACAATCCTTGTAAGTTTTGATAATTCCCAGGTCAAAAGCTGGGAATATAGCAAGCCTACAGAACAAAGCCTTGTACAACAGTAGTTTTCAAGACTCCTTCAAAAGTGCGTTCTGTCTTGTCCAGCAGGACAACGACATTGCGCCCGTTCGGAGACAAACGAACTTCTCGGATTGAATAAGAGAACACCCAATCTTGAAAATTGTTCAGCGTTCCCAGGACACGCTGCCGGCCGTTATGATTAATTACAAGACGCATGGCCGCGCTTTCTTTGCCAGCAGAAGCATTTTTTTGCCGCTGTTCCAGGCGAATTTGTAAAGGCTTTGCTGTATTGACTTTGACGGCGACGGTCTCGCTTCCATTGGCTCCAGGAGTACGAGAAATAATGTTCCGTTTAGTTCCCGCTTGAGGAGGAGTTAACTTCAAAGTTTGCCTGCTATTCCAACTTTTTTTAAGCAAGTCATCTTCTGCCATTTTAGTGCTTTTATTGGAGTCGGGTTCGCCATATTTAGTTTCGATACACCCATTTCTGATGCAGGAATTTGCAGCAACTTGGACAATTTGCAATTCGGCTTTGGGAATTCCCGCTCCTGTATCTCTGGAACTTTCTAGATACAAGTAGTAATTGCTGTCGGCGGAAAAACCCGACATCCTGTGTGCGGCACGCCAGGTACTTGCCAAAGCTTCAGGGGCTAGTGCGATCGCGGCACTTGCTATAATACCTAACGAAATTAAAGGTACAATTTTCATGGCTATATTTTCCAGTTCTGAGAGTTATAGCGGCTGTTATTGATGAGTAAAACAATAACGCTTTGGGTTTAGCTATAGGACTGTGACGCTTCTCAAGTCCTCTCTCCTATTTACATGAGTGTTTTTCCATTTTCCGCAGCAGGAGATTGTTTAAGAATGTGCCGTTTTTTCAAGTGGCACTAGAAAGCATTTTTAATGTGAGATTTGGTCTTATCTCACATCTTGCACTCTTCTCAAGAACAGGGAAGATGCCTGTTCCACAAGAAGAAAATTCACTCTTTGTGGAACAGGCCGAAAAGCCTGTTCATAAAAGCTTATTGACAATGGTGCAACATCTCAGTCTTATCCAAGAGTCCAACTTTTAGGCGCGGCAGTTTGCTTTTCCTTGCGAGAGACTGCTACACAGGACGGAAATACCTATCTCAAGATAGGGGAACACCGATCCGCCCCCCCTCCGCAACTCCCTACAATGACAATTGTACGGGCGATCGAGCAATTGCCTCTACAGCAGTCATCATTTTTAATGCAGGGAATTAAAATTTATGCAACCAAATAATCCAAACCAATTTACCGAAAAAGCCTGGGAAGCCCTCGCCCGCACCCCCGAAATCGTCAAAGCAGGTCAGCAGCAGCAGCTAGAAAGCGAACATTTGATGAAAGCTTTGCTGGAACAAGAATCGGGACTCGCTAGCAGCTTATTTAACAAAGCTGGAGTTTCTGTAGCAAAATTGCGCGATCGCACTGATGAGTTTATCAGTCGTCAGCCCAAAATTACTGGAAGCGGCGGCAACGTTTATCTAGGTCGTTCTCTCGACACTTTGCTCGATCGCGCCGAAACTTATCGCAAAGAGTACGGCGATGAATTTATTTCGATCGAGCATTTGATACTAGGTTACGTTAAGGACGATCGCTTTGGCAAAAATCTACTACAAGAATTTAAACTAGATGAAGCCAAGCTTAAAGATATCATTACCCAAGTCCGGGGGAAGAACAAAGTGACCGATCAAAATCCAGAAGGCAAATACGAAGCGCTGGAAAAATACGGCCGAGATTTGACTGAAGCCGCGCGTCAAGGCAAACTCGATCCGGTAATCGGACGGGATGACGAAATCCGTCGCACGATTCAAATTTTGAGCCGTCGCACCAAAAATAATCCGGTATTGATTGGGGAACCGGGAGTCGGCAAAACTGCGATCGCCGAAGGACTCGCCCAGCGAATTATCACCGGAGATGTGCCGCAATCTCTCAAAGACAGACAATTAATTAGCTTAGATATGGGCGCTTTAATTGCCGGGGCAAAATTCCGGGGAGAATTTGAAGAACGCTTGAAAGCGGTGCTCAAAGAAGTGATGGATAGTAACGGCAAAGTCATCTTATTTATTGATGAAATTCACACCGTTGTCGGTGCCGGCGCAACTCAAGGCTCGATGGATGCAGGCAACTTACTTAAACCCATGTTAGCGAGGGGAGAATTGCGCTGTATCGGTGCTACAACTCTCGACGAATACCGCAAGTACCTCGAAAAAGATGCGGCACTAGAACGCCGTTTTCAACAAGTTTATGTTGATCAACCAACAGTTGAAGATACTGTCTCGATTTTGCGGGGCTTGAAAGAACGGTATGAAGTTCACCACGGGGTTAAAATTTCTGACAGCGCCCTAGTGGCGGCGGCTACTTTGTCTACTCGATATATTAGCGATCGCTTCCTTCCCGACAAAGCCATTGACTTAGTTGACGAAGCAGCCGCTAAACTCAAAATGGAGATTACCTCGAAGCCGGAAGAACTAGACGAAATTGACCGCAGGATTTTGCAGCTAGAAATGGAAAGACTGTCGCTGCAAAAAGAAAGTAACTCTGCTTCGATTGACCGCTTGGAAAGACTGGAAAAAGACTTAGCAAACCTCAAGGAACAGCAAAGCGCTTTGAATGCCCAGTGGCAATCGGAAAAAGGTGTCATCGGAAACATTCAAAAGATTAAAGAACAGATTGACAAGGTTAACATTGAAATTCAGCAAGCTGAATTAAAATATGACCTCAACCGCGCTGCTGAGTTGAAATATAGCAAGTTAACTGAATTGCAAAAACAATTGCAAGAAGCAGAAGCTCAACTTTCAGCAACTCAAACCACAGGTAAAACTTTGCTGCGGGAAGAAGTCACGGAAGCTGACATTGCCGAGATTATTTCTAAGTGGACGGGAATTCCCATCAGCAAGTTAGTTGAATCGGAAATGCAGAAACTTCTGCACTTGGAAGATGAACTGCACAAGCGGGTAATTGGACAGGATGAAGCGGTGACGGCTGTTGCAGATGCAATTCAACGATCGCGCGCAGGTTTAGCCGATCCCAATCGTCCGGTTGCCAGTTTTATCTTCCTCGGCCCCACGGGTGTTGGCAAAACCGAATTAGCCAAAGCATTAGCGGCTTATCTGTTCGACACCGAAGAAGCGATCGTGCGAATTGATATGTCGGAATACATGGAAAAACACGCGGTTTCTCGGTTAATTGGTGCGCCTCCGGGATATGTTGGCTACGATGAAGGTGGACAATTAACTGAGGCTGTGCGCCGCCGTCCTTACTCCGTGATTCTATTCGATGAAATCGAGAAAGCGCACCCGGATGTCTTCAACATCATGCTGCAAATTCTGGATGACGGCCGCGTTACCGATGCTCAAGGTCACACGGTAGACTTTAAGAATTCTGTGATTATTATGACATCGAATGTCGGCTCTCAATACATCTTAGATGTGGCGGGAGATAACGAACAAATGCGGAGTCGGGTGATGGAAGCGATGCGGGGAACTTTCCGCCCGGAATTCTTGAACCGGATTGATGAGATGATTATCTTCCACGGTTTGAGTAAGACGGAACTGCGGCAGATTGTGCTGTTGCAAGTTAAGCGCTTGGAAAAACGGTTAGCCGATCGCAAAATGTCTCTGAAATTGTCGGAATCTGCGATCGACTTCTTAGCCGAAATTGGTTACGATCCGGTTTACGGTGCGCGGCCTTTGAAACGGGGAATTCAGCGCGAGTTGGAAACGCAAATGGCGAAGGGCATTTTGCGGGGAGATTTTGCTGACGGCGATACCATTTTTGTGGATATCGAGAATGAAAGGTTGGCGTTTAAGCGGCTGCCGGCGCAGTTGGTGACTGCTAAATAATTTGGGTAGGGTGGGCTGCGGCCCACCTTATTTTTTTGAGGCGATGGTTCTTTTTTTGACTGCTGATGGACGCGAATGGGATTGCGGGCGATCGTTCTTAAGGGCGATCGTTTTCTGATTTATCTTTTTTGAGCTCTTGGCGATCTCTGACTGCTTTAGCTGCGACATGGGAGAGAAGGTTTGCGAGGGTTCTATCTTCTTCTTCGGCCCATTCGGACAAGGCTTGATGAACGTCTTCTGGCAGTGTAACTGTAACTCGCATTCGTGAAGGCATAGGTGGGCAGGGTTTTACTTCAATTGTCTTAAATTTTACACTGCAAACCCTTTCAGTATGGCGCCGTCTTCAACTCGGGCGATCGCTCCGGGATTGGTCCTTTTTCTGCTCTTGGCGCTCTCTAACAGATTTCGTCAGCAGGTAAGTTGTCAAACTGCTAACGGATCTGCTTTCTTCTTCTGCCCATTCTTCCAGAGCTTTTTGAATCTCCTCTGGCAAGTATGCGGTAACTCGTCCCCGTGAAGCCATTCGTTGCACTGCAAAACATCTCAACACACTCCATCTTACGCTGTTTTGAGTTAAGACCGATAAAAATATTTCGTTTTAAGTCAATTTATATTATTGTACGTCATTATGTGTTATATTGGCACCTGTAAACAGTCAAAAGCCAGCCCCTTACTGTCGAAGGTTCCGGGCTGGCTCTGGCTCCAACATTCAATGGAGACGAATTCTATGATGACATACAAAGAACGCTTGTGTTGTTGGGCGATCGCCCGTCTGTTACCCTCTGAGCAATGGATAATTGTTGCCCGCTTCCGCAGTCGTTCAGATGCAGACGGGCATTTTCAGTTTTTGCGACAAACTATACCTCACGTTAAGTTTGAGGTTGTGTTCGATTCCAGTGGGGAAAGTCACCGTTTATCGGCGTTGGGCTGCCCTTCCAATTACGTCAGCAGCGCGTTATAAATGGTAAATTTCGCGGCGGTTTCAGTTAACTAAACATTGGCGATTCCCTACGGGATAGCTTCGCACGCGCGTACTTTTTTTGATAAGTGCGATCGGCCGTACCCTCTCAGCCAAATCAGAATTTATACTGGGGTTGCCTCAAGACTAAAATTCTCCGAACAGGAATTTATCAACCTTGGGCTGTGGTAAAATGATCGTATCCACACCACTTTCTCGTTACTTAAAAATATGCGATCGCAACTAGAACAAATTACGCTTCAAGACAGAAATGCTGCTGAAATGGAAATTCGCGACAAGCAGAAGCAAATTAATTACGATACGAGAGACTATCCCCTCGAAATACTTGTTAAAAAATATATGGAAGGAATTAACGATGATACTAATAAGTTGTTTATTCCCGACTACCAACGCGAACTTGTTTGGGATGAAGCAAGGCAATCAAAGTTTATCGAATCGGTAATTTGGGGGCTGCCAATACCTTCTATATTCGTTGTTGATATCGGCCATGATGAAAATGATGAACCACGTTTAGAGATCGTATACGGTGCACAACGCATTCTTACCCTAACTAGATTTGTTAACAACGAATTAACCTTAATTGGACTCAAAAAAATAGAGCAGTTAAATGGATTTAAGTTTAGTGATTTACTCATGCCTCGCCAGAGGAACTTCAACCGAAAGACAGTTCGGACTATCCAATTAACTGAAGCTGCGAATGAGGAAGTCCGAAGAGATTTATTTGAACGGATACAATCCTTTTAATGGCAATGTAAATTCATTTTACCTACTGTACAAAATCTGAGGCAACCAGTTTAATAAATGTAGTGGCGCGTATTGAATATTTCCGCAATTAACTGCCATGTCACACTCATGAATACTGTATTTTTAGACTTTAATACACGCGCCAAAGAGGTGAACGATTACTTCATTTTTTTGGAAAACTTGGAAAAACAGACAACGAAGTTAGCTTTATTCGATACTCGTGGCAAATACCAAATTCAAAGCCTCGCTCCAGAGTTAGCAAAAACTCTCAAAGCTAATGCTTTTTTGTTGCTGTATAATTTAGTTGAATCCACTATGCGAAATGCGATTGAAGCCATATTTGAGGAGTTTAAAAATAAATCCATCTCATTTGACCAACTCCAACCTGAAATTAAACTGATCGTCCTCCAAAATCTTAAAAATCGTTCTCCTAAGAAAATTTATTTAACAATTAATCAACTCTCTACTGATATCATCACAGCTACATTTGAACGTGAAGAACTGTTTTCGGGGAATGTGGATGCTAGGTTAATTAAAGAAATAGCAGACAAATACGGTTTTTCATATCAAACAGACTTTGCTAAGACAAAAAACGGGCAAAATCTTGTAGTGATTAAAAGTAATAGAAATGACTTAGCGCACGGCATTAAGTCTTTTGAGGAAGTAGGGCGAGATAAGACCATTAAGCAACTATTAGAAATGAAGGAAGAAGTCGTAGAGTATTTGACGCAAATACTGGAAAATATCAGAGATTATCTTGACAATGAAGAGTATTTGGAGTTACCCACAGGTAATCCTTAATTTTTGTTTTCTTCAGTCCGCGCAGGTGTCCAGAAACCGGGTTGTGGCGAGAAGACTTCCTACAGCCTGCAGAAAAAGCAAAAAACCCGGTTTCTCGCGCTCGCCATCAACCGAAAAGGACGCAATTACCTTAAAAAACCGGGTTTTGGCGGCCAGGACTACTAACTTACTTCCGCACCATCACAGAGCGAATCACAGCATTCGGGTGATACTTGTTAGTCTGATAAAATCCCCCTTGACCCGCGCCATAAACTCCCCCAAATTGTTTGCCTTCAGCCTGGGGAACAAACATAATGTTTCTAGTGGGTTGCTTGGCAAATACAACCCCTTCTCTCATTTCATTATCCACGTTATAAGATAAAGTAGCCTTACCGTAAATTGCCTCAGCTTGTTTCAGAGTCATTCCCGGCCCGACGCCCTGAACTGTTTTATAATTAGAATTCTCAGTCATCAAAAGTTCAATGACATCGGTATCTTTTAGCTTTGTACCCGCAGCGTAGATAATCCGATATTGCACTTTTCCCGACTGGCTGACAGCCACAGAATCAAAGTCTACCATAAAAGGAGACTCTACCTTAAACTGCGCCGTGGAACCCAGAGCCTTTTTCAATTGTCCGAAAGTCATCCCCACCTTCGCCGCTCCAATTGTGCGATCGGAAATTGTTAAACTTGCAGAAGGTGTTTTTTGAGCAGCATTTGCCGTTTCCCCCAGCTTATTTGCACCCCCAAGCGCAACAGCGGAACCCGGAACCGAAATTAAAGTGAGGTAACTGCCGATCGCCAACAAAGCAGCTATCATTGATCCAGACAAAACTTTAATATTCAACATGACTAATTCTCCTAGATTTCAAATGCGACTGTCTACCCGCATCTTTTTGACTATCCTGGGTCTCACCCTCCTAGTTTGGATTCTCAGAGGTGTTGGGATATTGACATTCATTCCCGGTGGTGTTATCTGGATACTCATTTTTCTGTCTTTTGTTGCGGGTATCCTCAGCACTTTACTCCGCAGGTAAGCCGGCATCCGGTAATTAATAATAGTTTTTTGACTGTTCACTGTTCACTGTTCACTGTTCACTGTTCACTGTTCACTGTTGTCATAACAAATAACAAATAACAAATGCCCAATGCCCTGTTTGGCCAATGCCCTGTTTGGCCAATGCCCTGTTTGGCCGTTATTTTAGTTTCATTGCCTTTCCGACTGTTACATTCAACTGAGCGCCGATGAGCATGACCAAAGAAGAAAGATCGAGCCACAGCAGCAACACAATAAAAGTTCCGATCGTGCCGTAAGCCCAACTAAAATTGCCCACATGCAAAACATAAAACCGAAATAAAGCTGAAAATAGTGCCCACAAAATAGCAGCAAAAACAGCTCCTGACAAAATAGGAATATCTGGTTGACGGCGGCTCGGCCCGTAGCGGTAAACAAAGGCAAAGGCAAGTGATACAATTCCCAAAGAAATCGGCCACCGCCACAGCCGCCAAACATCTAAGAGTTGCGACTCCAAAGGGCAATTGCCGGCGAGCAGCAAGCAATTTTGAACATCTTTTAAATTGCAATTGGCGACGGACTCCAGCAGGCAACTCTGGCGGGCAATAGCTTGTACAATTAAGTCGCTGACAAATACTACTCCCGATGCCAGAATTAATAGTATAATTGTACCGACACTCAGCGCCAGAGAAATAAGTTTTGCTTTCCAAAATGGTCGAGTTCGAGCGCAGGGGATTTCATGGATGCGATCGAGTGCAGCCATCGCCGCGCTCATTACTCCAGAAAATGCCCAAATCGCCCCAAGAAAGCTCACCGAAAACAGCCCTTTACTGGGAGTTAACAGAATTTCTTTGATTAAGCCACCAATCAAATTCCGAACGTTATCGGGTATAACTTCGCCCAAAAGACGGGCGATTTGATAAAGTGTTGACTGCAAAGGTTCAAAGAGGGCGATCGCAGATAAGATCGCCAACAGCCCCGGAAACAGCGCCAGCATAGAATTGTAGGCCATTTCCGCAGACAGCCCCGGCAAGCGCTGTTCTCCCGCCTTCGCGGCGACTTCCTTGAGTGTCCCCCAAGTCAAACACCGACAAAACAGCCAAAACCCCCCAAATTTCCGTTTGAGAGCTCGAAGCAGCCTCAAAAATGCCTGAAACAAAGCTAAAATCAGGTAGCGCAACCAGTAAAAAATGTTCATAGCGCACAGGCAATGGGGCGAAAGATGAGGTACACAAGTCGTTAATTAATTAATATCAAATCCGGTTGCATCGGAATTATTCCTCTCTGTATTCTCTCCCTCTGCGTTCTCTGCGCCCTCTGCGGTTAAATCATTCCGATGCAACCGGAAACGATATAAGCCATTATCAACTCGCAATTGCCAATTCTCAATTGCCAATTCCCAATTCCCCAATCTAAAATCTAAAATCTAAAATCTAAAATCAATATTATGGCTCAGGATGTCAGACAGTGGTTAGATGAAATCAAGCGGCTGCAACAGCAGTTAACAGAAGTTTCGCGCGATCGCGATGAGGCCGGTGAAAGTGCCGCTCAGTGGCGCCAACTCTACAATACCGAAGCCGAGCAGCGGCGGAATGATGCTAAATTAACTCAGCAAACCATCGCTTCTCTGGAAGCACAAATACAGCAATTACAAAATTTTTCCCCCATTATGCCCGAAGGCGACGATGCTGGAGTTGCTCGCCAGCAGGAAGTCGAACAACTGCAAACTGTAGGCGAACTTAAAGCTAAGTTAACAGAAGTTCTTCAAGAGCGCGATCGGGCGATCGAACAAGTTAAACAACTCACTCAAGCCCTCAAACAAGAAGAAGCCCGTCACGCCGAAACTAGCAAAAATTTAACTAGCGCCCTCGGAGATGCCGTTGACTTGCTCACGAAAGCCCAAAATCCTGCCCCTGCAAAAACCGAGACAGTATATTCTTTGGAGATAGTACCTACTCGCACTGCAAATCCTGGCGAAACTGCTCTGGAAATACGCCAAACTTCAGCCCAAACAGGCAAAAATCCCGCCCAACTTCCACCTTCTAAAAATCAGTTACTCGATCTACCGCCCTTTGGCAATTAGGAGTTAAAAATTCAGGAATTTTCGGCATGGCGAGTCCCTTTAGCAGATGGGATTTAGTCAGGGATGCGTTGTTTTTGCCTTAACTGCAATTAGGCTGCATTAATTTATCAGCTTCTTTAGGATATTCAATTCCGCTTATATCGGAATGATTAAACCACAGAGGACGCAGAGGACGCAGAGGAAGGGAAGAGAGATGAATAATTCCGATGAAGGGCTGAGTTGGTATTATTCCGCATCTACGGATGGTCTACTAATCGATGTAACTGTACTATAGCAATCCTCGCATCAGTTGTACAAATAAGTAGGGGTAGTGCTACCCCTACTCCCCGTGCCTACCCCCCACGGATCGGGGCAACCACGGGGGGTTTGCCCCTACAAAAATTACACAATTCATTTAGAATTGCTATATATTTCAACCTATAATCTGCATTCAAAATTTTGAGGACTGCCACAAAATCTTGCTCGCGTCGTACCAACCTACAGTCTTTAGATAGAACTTAACCGAGCTAAATTTTAGTAATATCGACAACGACTGATACGCGAGGAAACTTCATGAAGGCAGAGATATCCGCAGTCTGGGTAAAGATTCAGAGCATGATCGACGGCTTGATTATCCTGTTGCCCAATATGGTGCTGGCGTTAATTGTCTTTGCAATCTTTTTCTTTTTTGGCAGGGCAATTAAAAGAGCGGTCAGGCGGCTTACTCGCAACCACCACCAAGCACGAAATTTGGGGCTGGTGTTAGGACGGTTGGCGCAGGGTACGATCGTTCTAGTTGGCCTGTTTGTTGCCCTTTCGATTGTAATTCCCACATTTAAAGCTGGGGATTTGATTCAATTGCTGGGAATTAGTGGGGTGGCGATTGGTTTTGCCTTTCGCGATATCTTGCAAAATTTCTTAGCCGGTATCCTAATTCTGTTAACTGAACCGTTCCGAATCGATGACCAGATTGTGTTTAAAAACTTTGAGGGAACGGTAGAAAATATTGAGACGCGCGCTACAACAATCCTAACCTATGATGGTCGCCGGATTGTCATTCCCAATGCCGAATTGTTTACGAATTCGGTGACAGTGAATACTGCTTTCGATAAACGCCGCACGGAATACGATTTTGGTATTGGTTACGGCGACGATATTGACCGCGCCAAGCAGTTAATGCTGGAAGCATTGTACAGCATAAAGGAGGTGTTGAAAGATCCTGCACCCGATGTGCTGGTGGTTCAGCTAGCAGAAAGTACCGTCAATATCCGCGTTCGGTGGTGGATTACTCCGCCGCGCCGAATGGACGATATGCGATCGCGCGACAAGGTAATTTGTGCTATAAAAAAAATGCTTGTGGAAAACGGCATCGATTTGCCTTATCCCACGCGACAAATTTTGTTTCATGACCAAACCGAAGAGACCGATGGCGATCGCTCCCTGCAGCGCGAAGGATGGCCCGCCGGCAAAAGTAAAGTTCCGAAACCTCGCCCTATTGGGGGTTCTGTGGGAAAACTGGCCTTTGGGCGATCGCAACAAGACGACAACGGAAAATCTTAACAGCATCACCAGTCATGAAAAATATCAAGTTGAGAAAACGGCGTTGCTGAATACAGGTATGAATTCAAGATTTCCCAATGGCTATAGGCCCGCTTGAGGGTGAGTTTTGTAACATCAAGCGAAAAGGTGATTCATACCATGAATCAGCAACGCCACAAATTGGTTGTTTGAGGCAAGCGAGCTCAAAGTCTATCCAACCGGAGGCTGTGGAGTAATCGCTACAGAATTACAACCAAGCAATTAGTGAGCAGCAGGTGCTTTGGCTCCAGCGCCTCCCTTGCCGAGAAACAGCAGCAATGGCAGCGAGCAGAGAAAGACAATGCCGACAAAGCGAAAAATGTCTGCGTAGGATAGAACGGCTGCCTGCGTATTGACTAATTGGGAGAGCGCGGCGAGGGCTTGTTGTTGGGCAGTTGCGGCATCAAAACCCCGACTCTGAAACAAACCAGTAAGTGCACTGAGCCGCTCAGTTGTTTCTAGATCGTAAGGCGTTAAGTTTGCCAACAAAATGGCTCGATGAAAAGCCTCTCGTTGAGCCAGTAATGAGGTCAGAATGGCAATGCCAATACTACCACCGAGCTGACGAGTCAAGTTATAGAAGCCAGATCCAGCCGATACATCTTCTTTGGGGATGGAACCCAATGTTGCCAAACTCAGGGGCAGGAACATCAAAACCGTAGTTGCACCGCGCCAGATTAGGGGCCAAAACAAATCATCAGTTCCGGTTTGGGGCGTGATTTTTGCCAGCTCGAACATGACGGCTGCCGTTCCACCTGCTCCCAGCGCAATTAAAATGCGGGCATCCACCTTAGTCGAAATTTTGCCCAGTAAAACCATGATGATGGCGGACGCTAAAGCTCCCGGAGCGAGTAGAAATCCGGTTTGCGTTGCCGAAAAGCGCAGCACGCCTTGAGCAAACAGCGGTACAGCAAACAAGGCTCCGTACAACCCCATGCCCAAAATACCAGAGTAAAGGCTACCGGCTGCCAGGGATTTATGCCGCAGAACCCGCAAGTCAACTGCTGGTGCTTTTGTGCTGAGTTCTCGCCAGATGAACAGAAACAGCCCCATAACCGCCACAAACGCCAGAAGCGTAATGAAACCCGATTCAAACCAGTTTTCTTTTTCCCCTTCTTCCAAAAATCCTTGCAAACTACCTACCGCAATACACAGCAGTACAATTCCTGTCCAGTCCACTTTCTGCTGGCTCCGTCCGTGTGGCTTCGAGTCTGGTCGGAGAAACACGATCGCCATGATGACAGCCACAATGCCGACGGGCAAATTGATAAAGAAAATCCAGCGCCAGCCTAATGTATCGGTCAGATAGCCGCCTAGGGTGGGGCCAATAGCCGGACCTGCAATCACCCCAACTCCAAACACCGCCTGCGCTAACCCCTGTTCCGCAGGCGGAAAAGTTTCAAACAGAATCGCTTGCGCTTTTGCCAACAGTCCGCCTCCGCAAAAGCCTTGAAGAATTCGAGCTAGCACCAGCACCGGCAGGTTGATGGATAGACCGCATAACATCGATGCGGCTGTGAACCCGATCATGGAAAAGACAAAGTAGGTTTTCTTGCCGAAGAAGTCCCCCAACCAAGCCGAGAGCGGAATCATCACAACGTTGGCGATCGCGTAACCCGTTACGACCCAAGCAATTTCAGTCACGGTTGCGCCTAATGTCGCCTGCATATCTGTTAAAGCAACGTTCACAATGCTAGTATCAATGACTTCTAGAATGGCTCCCAGAGAAGCCGTCAGGGCGATCGCCCACTTGAGCGGTCCCTGCACATACCCGGCTGCATCATAGGCAGATTGTTTCAATTTTTTTAATGGTTTTGCTCGCTTTTGTTGAGCGTTTTGTTGAGCGTTTTGCTGGTCTTGAGGCTCAGACTCTTCCGAATCGGTAAAAGCCTGAATATCAATAGAATCTCGTTCAGTTGCATGACTCTGTATTTGAGGGCGTTCCATCTTTAGTCTCTACTTCTGCGATCGCTCACGGCAGGTGCTTCGCACCACCGCAACGGCTTAGGGTGCTTCAATCCGAAAATGCCAAATTCATACGAAAATTGTCAGAAACCTTTATTCTGGAGACGAAGTACGACTTACAGAAGACGCTGCTGTGCTGACTCCCCGCACCCATAAATCCACACACCCTTCGATGTATCGTTTACGGCTGTAGCCCCGGTTTACTTGAGAAACATGGCGGCGAATCATACCAGACAGCAGCATTCCAGTTAATTGATCCACTGCTAGTGGCAGGTCAACATTCGGACGAATACTGCCGCGTTCAACACAGGTTTGTAGATAGGAAATTAGTTTTTCACGCAGCGGTAAAAATGATTGCTGAAGCACCTCCAGCGCTTCTGTCGGATGCCGGTGAGCTTCACCAATAAACATCCGAAATAGAGCTTCGTACTCCTCCAGCATGTCGTCGTGGAGCTTTGCATAATGCAGGAGATCGCGGCGTAGGTCATAAGTCCATTCGTCTTGATGCGCCAACGCCTCCGTCCGCAATGCTGTAATGTGGTGGGCAACCGCACTCAACACTTGCTCTTTGCTCTGAAAGCGGCGAAATAAAGTAACTTCACTCACATCTGCAACACGAGCAATTTCACGAGTTGTCGCTCCAACGTAGCCTTCTGTAGAGAAAACTTCAATCGCGGCTTTCAACAGGCGATCGCGGGTTTCTGCTGCACTTCGATTCGTTCTACTCATCTCAATTAATGTAAGCACTAACTTACATATTCTAGATCGCCAAAGGGTTGTAGCTTCAGCAGAAAGACGGATTTCTGAGACACTTTGGGTGGGATTTACGCTTATATGCCGAGAAACTAGGAAAAATCCTCGCGCTCCGAAACTAGAGATCGCAGCAAGAAACCCGGTTTCTGGGGTAAAGCCGAGAGAGAGGTAGAGTTGAGGGGAGTGTTGCCACTCCACCCCTCTGTTCCGAAACCGCGCTTGCGATTGTTCACTGCACAGGTTGACGGGGTGACAATTCCGTCAAAAGCCTTACCTGTAGCCTAGGAGCGAAACTCGCAGCTCAAAAAAGATGGGCTAAAATTCACTTATTCGCCCTATTCAGTAATTCTGTGCGTGCCGAGCTGTGCGATCGCGTTAAGAATTTTAGAGTTCTGATTACCATTCTGAATATACATATCGGCAATCTATCAGAGTACGTTTTAATTTAAGCCTTTTTAGGTGTTCTAATATTGCTTGAACATCTTGATATGAAGCAGGTTTCACAGCAAACTGCTGTACTCTTTTGTGAAAGATTGCATAGTACCGCTGATCGCCGCTATTATTTTCATTTAAATCAACCCATTTGACATAAGTAGGTAGGCGTAAAAAAACCAAATCATGTTAAGATAAGTAAACACTCAAGATTTGATTTACAAAATCAACAAA
>NZ_JAUBPT010000349.1:0-1517 GCF_036700905.1 Microcoleus sp. S13_C3
CAATCAAGGCAAGGCTACGGCAGGAATCGACCGAGAAGTGGTCAATACCCCTCAGCAGCGAGTGATTCTGGTAAACAACTGGGATGGGGGAAACCTCAAACCAACCCGGAGGGTGGAGATACCAAAACCCAACGGAAAAAAACGACCGCTCGGCATCCCGACCGTGCGCGACAGAATCGAACAGGCAATAGTAAAGAATTCGCTAGAACCCGAATGGGAAGCCGTTTTCGAGCAACACTCGTATGGATTTCGACCGGGTAGAAGCTGTCATGATGCCATAGCTCAATGCTTTATAAGGGTGCAAAATGGCAGAGACAAGTGGGTTCTAGAAGCTGATATCAAGGGATTCTTTGACAACATCGCCCATGAATCCATCCTGTCCATGATGGCTAATTTTCCCAAACGTGAGCTTATCAAAGGATGGTTAAAAGCGGGTTTTGTGTTCCAAGGAAAACTTAATCCCACGGAACAAGGCACACCACAGGGCGGCGTAATATCACCGTTACTTGCCAACATTGGCTTGCATGGCTTAGAAACCTACATAAAAGCCACCAATCCCAAGTTTGGCGTGGTGCGATACGCCGACGATTTCATCGTTACGGCGAGAGACCGAGAAAGTCTCGAAATTGCCCAGAACCTGATTCAAGCATGGATGTCAAAACGAGGTCTTGAACTTAGCACTGAGAAGACGGTAATCACGTCAATGGAAGATGGCTTCGACTTCTTGGGGTTCAACTCCCGACACTACAACGGTAAACTTCTCATCAAGCCATCTAAAAAGAAGGTTTTAGCCTTCTGTAAACGCTTGGGAGAGGAGATAAAAAGCCTAAGTAGCGTAGAACAGGAAGTCCTAATAAAGAGGTTCAATCCAATTCTCAGGGGTTTTGCTAACTACTACAAAGGAGTGGTAAGCAAAGAAACCTTTGGATATATCTCTCACAGGATATGGCAACACCTTTGGCGTTGGGCGAAGCGTAGACATCCCAACAAGAGCAAAAGATGGGTTCGTAAGCGTTACTTCCAGACTACTAAGGGTAATCAATGGGTTTTTGCTTGTACCACAAGCGACAGACGAGGTAAGGACAAAGAACTTGCTCTATACCAAATCGCCTACACCCCCATAGAGCGCCATATAAAAGTCAAAGGTGACGCTAGCCCAGATGACCCCTCGTTAAAAGAGTATTGGCATAAACGCCACCAGAAGCTTGGGAAAACCCGTTTCAATAAAGGTACTAAACTTTATACGATAGCAGAAAACCAAGGCTGGAAATGTCCTAAATGTGGCGAAGCACTATTCAACGGAGAGGAAATCGAAACCCATCATATAGTGCCTGTTACTGAAGGTGGAACGGACGACACGGAAAATCTTCAGCACCTGCACAGCCCGTGCCACAAGCAGGTACATAAAACCCAAGTCAAATCTCGCTTGAAGTAAGGCTTGAGCGCAGTGAGTTGGAAACTCTCATGCTGCGTTCTTAGGGGAGGGGACAGAGGTGACTCTCGAACCTCACCCGACA
>NZ_JAUBPT010000041.1:0-51952 GCF_036700905.1 Microcoleus sp. S13_C3
TGTCAACTGTCAACTGTCAACTGTCAACTGTCAACTGTCAACTGTCAACTGTCAACTGTCAACTGTCAACTGTCAACAGTTAACTAATTAACCTAAAATATGCTTTATATCTAAATGCTTTTCCACTGTATCTGCTAGAGAGTCTAACAGAGTTTCGCGGTGTTCTCGGTAATTAGGAATACCTGTAGGCAATGCGCGGAGTCCCCGCTGCTGCCGCAAGTGATTTAACCAAGCTCGCCGCCAAGCTCCGTTGTCAAAGATGCCGTGCAGGTATGTACCCCAAATTGATTGAGAAGTATTGACAATGCCTAAACTAGCATCGTCAAATAGCGGTTGAGTCAAATCTGACTCTAGGATTTGCGTTTTTCCTTGATGAATTTCGTAACCGGAAACTGGCAAACCCGGTTGAGGATAGTTAGATGTTACGATTCGTTGGCGGGCAATTTTGTTCGGTGCCATCGCAGTTTTCAAAGGCAGCAATCCTAATCCTGGAAATTCTCCCTTTTCTCCCTCAATGCCTTCTTTATCGGTGATACTTTGTCCCAGCATCTGAAAGCCGCCGCAAACTCCCATGACTGTACCGCCAGCTACTAAATAATTTTGAATAGCTTTTGCCATACCTGTTTGGCGCAGCACCTGTAAATCGGAAATTGTAGTTTTAGAGCCTGGTAAAATCACGGCGTCTGGATGGCCTAAATGGTCTTTTGGGCTGACATATTTGACTGTGACGGTAGTTTCCGACTCCAGGGGGTCAAAGTCGGTAAAATTGGAAATTCGGGGCAGGCGGATGACCGAAATATTTATGTCGGTTTGAGAATTAGGAGAACGCCGATCGAGCAAATCGAGAGAATCTTCTGAGGGAAACACTTCGTCTATCCAAGGAATCACCCCAACTACCGGGATTCCCGTCCTTTCTTCTAGCCAAGTCAGGCCCGGATCTAATATCGATTTTTGCCCTCGGAACTTATTAATAATGAATCCTTTAATTAAAGCTCGTTCGTCGGGATCGAGCAATTCCAAAGTACCGATAATGTGAGCAAAAGCACCGCCGCGATCGATATCAACTACTAGCAAAGTCCGAGCCTTTAAATATTTAGCTACCCGCATATTTGTTAAATCGCGGTGTTTGAGATTAATTTCTGCAGGGCTACCGGCTCCCTCACACACAATCATGTCAAATTCTTGCTTGAGAAATTCTAAAGAGTCCCGAATAGCTTGCCAGCCGATATCGAAATACTGCTCGTAATATTGAGATGCTCGCACATTGGCGATCGCCCGGCCCTTGACAATCAATTGAGAAGTCATGTCTCCTTGTGGCTTGAGCAAAATCGGATTCATTTCTACCCAAGGTGCGACGCCCGCAGCCCAAGCTTGCACTGCTTGAGCGTAACCAATCTCTCCGCCGGCCGCTGTGACATAGGAATTCAGGGCCATATTCTGACCTTTAAACGGAGTTACCCGCCAGCCTCGCCGCTTAAAGATTCTACACAAAGCTGCCACAAGTAATGATTTCCCTGCGTGAGATGTTGTTCCCACGACCATAATTGCTTTCATAATATTAACGAAGAAGGAAGAGGGAAGTTCGGCAACGGATTCTGTAACGGATGTAACGGATATAACGGATGTAACGGATGTCAGGAAGAAGGAAGAAGGAAGAAGGAAGAAGTAAAAAGTAAAAAGTAAAAAGTAAAAAGTAATAAGGCAGAAGGCAGAAGGCAGAATCAAAAAAATTCTGGTTTCTACCTTTTGTTTTCTGCCTCAAGATGACGGCTTATCTTCGCCGGATACCTTCTCAGGCTTGGATTCAGTGGCCGGTTTAGCAGTTTCAACTAGATTCGGATCGGGGAGATTCGGGGGAGTCAATTCAGTTTGTTCTGGCTCAGAAGAGAGTTCTTCACCTGTCGATTCGATCGAGATCACTGATACTGAAACCGTTTCCACCTGCACGCTCAACCCAGGTTCTCCCGGTACTTCTATCTCTACAGGCGGTGCCATTTCCACCACAGTCATTTCTATCGATGCTGCAGGGGCTTCTGCTTCCGGTACGCCTGCTGCTGCTTCCGGTTCATCAACTGCAGCTAGCGGTGTCTGGGTTTCCAGAGATAAAGCAGGGGCTGCTGCTTCCGGTTCACCAACTGCAGCCAGCGGTGTCTGAATTTCAGCGGACGATCGATCTTCGATCGTCCCGTCCCCTATTTTGTCAGAACTCGCGGTTTCTGTGGCCATCAACGCGGCCATTGCTTCAACATTGGTGGGAAAAGGCACTCCAAGGCTTGTTTCCACAACAGTGTTGCTGCTTTCGGCTGCCACTTCCGCAGCCGCCTCGGCTAATTCGGATTCGAGAATTTGGTCGATACCCGGTGCAGGAGTTGCCGTTATTTTAGATTCAGGTGCGATCGATTCTGGAGTCACGGAAGGTTTTGGCGTCTGGGGAGTTGCATCAGACTTGTTTTTAGCCGCACCGAGTCCCAACATACCGCCGAGACTATTTTTGATATTGTCGAACAGACTTGCGAAACCGCCGGATTTTTTAGCTGGTTTAGGAGGAGTTGGGGCCGCCGCCGCCGCTGCCGCCTGCGACTCTTTAACGGCTGTCCTCCATTCTGTTTCCTCGTCAAAATCATCGACTTCTGGCTGCTGTGGAGGCTCTGACTGAGCCTCTGCTGGCTCCACACTTGGTGCAACGGCTATTTCTGAAATTTCTAGAGGTAGAGGTAGAGGAGTGAAGTTGCTGGCTAATTCTGCTGGGGTTGGTGAAGTCTCAGCAGCAGGAGTTTCGACTGAAAACACTGGTATTTCTGCAATTGCAGGTGTTTTCGAGTCGGGAATTTTCAAGTCAGGGGCGATCGCACTTTCGGCAATACTTTCAGCTATGGGGGTAATCGCCGGTTGTTCCTCTAGCTTTACCTCGCCCTTATCCAGAGTGGGTGCTGGAACCACATCAGTTTTCGGTTTGGGCGATCGAACAAACTTAGGTTTTTTGGCCGCTGCGGGTTCTTTTTTCTTGGCAAACAAGCCAGCCAACGGCACGCCTGCTGCAGCCAAATTCGCCGACTGAGGAATCGGCGTTTGCTCAGCAACGGGCGTCACCTGCCGGCGCAAAGTCAGAGTTTCCCAGGCAAACCAGCCCAACATCGCCACGCCCGCCATTTGACCAAGCAGGAGAGCACCAGTAATTCGTCCCGCACAAGCCCATAAAATTAACGCATAAAAAAGCCCTATCCCGCTCCAGGTAAAATCACTTTTGCGGTGCACTTCTGGAAAAAAGAAGGCCGCCATGTAAATACTGAAGCTGCCTAGACCGACCGCTAACGCCAGAAAGTATGCAAGCATATTGTCGGTACCTCCGCTGTGTCAAATAACTTCTACGCGCTAATTCTACCTTTGAGAGAGACTCAACGGCTTCTTTCTCTAGGACAATTCTTGATTTTTAGGGAAGTTTGGCAAGGAAGCAGTGTAAGGAATTTAACACGTTCAACGGATGTTGACGCCAGAAGTGCCAGGAAAGATTTCCCACTCTCCCCCACCTCCATGATGCCCATTACCCCCTATGCCCACACCCCCTATCCCCATCACCCCCTTCTCAGTGGTGATAGATGTCACTTAACTATGCCCGTGCGATCGCACCAAGCGACTGAGGATGTTTATATGTTGTAGGTGTAAGAGGAATTATGCCCTAGGGCATAGGTATGGGAGACAATGCCATGTTTGAAAAACTATTATTAGCCGCCGGCTTAACCTTATCGCTTCAAATATTTCCCGGACTAAGCACTTCCGCGAAATTACCGAAAAATTTGGTAGTGCGATCGAGCGATCGCCCGGCTCAAACCGTGAAACTTCCCCTCGTTTCAGTACCTGCAGGCGTCAAGCCGAACGTCCAATCGTAATGATACCTGCAAGATACGTGCAAGTGCGATCGGACTTAGGCAGAGCCTTTCTAATATTTTTTTCGAGCTGTCCTCTTTTCTATGTGGCTGTTCACAACTCATCAGTTTGTAGTCAGGGCTTTAGTCCTCATTAATCTCACCTAATAAGGACTAAAGCCCTTACTACAAACCGTAGGTCAATAATGAGTAGCAGATTGAACATTAATTCCTATAACATACTACTAGACAAATCTCAACATCAGCTTGTCAAGTAAAGACTTTCCAACCTTAAAAAACTTGTGTAATCCTGAGTAAAGGATCAAAATAGATATATAATCCCCTGATGGCTCTCCAAGCTAATAAGCACATTGACTATTAAATCAAGGAAAGCGAAAATGGGACTTAGCGATATTCTATTGAATGAAAACAACAGAGAAAGTTTTGTTGATGACTGTGTAAAGCTGATAGACAAACAAGTTGCAGCAGCGCCGGGATTGGGTGGTATGGCTCTTAAAGCTGCCTACTCTACTGTCAAGGGGATACGGGCTGACTATTGCGCCCAAGTCGTCGATCAACTTCTGCCAGAAATCTCGATCGCACTCGATCCGATGTGGGCTGAAGCAGTAAACAATGGCAACCCAGTCGAATATCTAGCCCAAAGAAAAGCTGAAGTAGCAGACGAATTGCTCCAGATCAGCGACAAAAAAGCCGAGAAAAGCACAAGAGCCGTTGTTAGAGGCGCTTATGCCAAACTCCGCCCCTCAGCTAAGACTTACGTGGAAAAGGGAGTACCGGATTTAGCCGAAATTATTAATAAATATAATAGTGCGGCCTGATAACTGAGCAACGGCTAAAAAACAGAATACCCAGATACCCGGTTTTTTCAAGAAATCGGGTATCTAAAATCAGACTAATTCGTAAGTTTGTAGTTAGGAGGGAGAGTCCTAATTTTATGCTTATCCATTGCCAATTACCCACTGATTTGCCGCCAATATTTTCAACAGCGCCTGTCCCGTAATTCCCAACCCCAAAAACATTACAAACATAGCGCTAATCGCAGGCAGAAATTTGACGGCTGTTATCTGTTTGGGCAGTTTATCAAAATTCCGTTTGGCATAAACTAAGATTAATCCGATCGCACTCAGCACTAAAGCCAATCCCAAACTAAACGCTACCACTAACGTCATTCCCAAACCAACATTGCCCAAAGCCGACGCGCTCAACAGCATCACCAAAGCGGAAGGACAAGGCAACAAACCGCCGGAAATCCCCAATGCTAATAAGCTTTTCCAAGTAATGGGAGAACCGTCAGTACCGGGAGGCAAATGCGAGTGAATCCGGCCGTCTCCGTGATGGTGGTAGTGGTTAGATATATCGGGTTTTACAGGCTTAAATTCTCGCTCCCAACTTCCTCTAGTCAAAAGATTCACTGGTTCTTCACATTCCGCAGTAAGGACTTTACTCCTTAAAAACCAGTTTTTATTATTAAAAATTTTACTTTGGATTTGTTTGAGAACTTCAGTCCTCACTACCAACCTAGTCTTAATTTTTGATAACAGTAAGTTAAACCCGATGAAGGCTACTAATAAACCAGAGATTAAACTCAGCCAAGGATCTAATTTTTCGGGATCGATTAAGTTAGAAGCAAACAAAGTAATTCCGCCCACAGCAAACACGCCTGCAGTGTGAGTAATTGTAGTCGTCGCTGCTAGAAATAAAGCGTGTAGCGGAGTAGCCCGCGAACCAACTAAATAAGCGCCGACTATGGTTTTTCCGTGTCCGGGCGACATCGCGTGCACGCATCCCCAAGCAAATGCTCCCGCTACTGCTAGCAGCAAACTCCAACCTGAATCCCAGATAGATTCCTTTCCGGCTAACAAAAAGTCCCGGTTTTGCGGCGTAAACACAAAGCTTTTTACAGCACCGGCTTGCACAATCGTAGCTTGACAGCTAGCTGTCGGAACTCCGGGCAAAAACAGATTGTAATTAATCCGCAATTTCTCTGGTTTGGAGATGGAAATTGAGTCAGGTAAACCGGGGGTTTTATCTTGAGAAGGTGCGGGCCAGGTGTAGTCTAAAATTAAGGTGCTGTGGGTATTTGGCTGCTGTATTAAGCTGGCGGTTTTAGTTGCTATTTCTAGCGGGTTTACTGCTACGGAGCCTTGAGTGTTGCTACTGTTTGTGAGGCGGATTTGTTGGCTGAAAAACTTTTCTAGCTGTGTTTGGTGGTTGCGAACTTCAGCAGGTTGTAGCTGGCTGTCTCGATTGTCGTCGGCGAAGTTTGTTAAGCCGGTTGGGAAAGTTAATGTTATTTCGGTTTGCAAATCGTTGACTACTATTTCTGCTACGGATAAGTCTGACCAGTGTGAGTAAACTGGTCGGGTTGAGGTTGTTAGTAACAAGGAAACTGTTAGGAAGAATAAAATGAAAAGTTTTGGTAGTCGGTTTAGTTTGTATTGCATAAGTATATCCTTTTCAGAGTTTTATCGTCGGGTGGGGGCGGGTTTATTTAAATTGTCTATATCCCATAAAATTATTGGTGAACCCGCCCCTACGGCTCAAAATTCATAACTTCCCAAACCCAATGCTTGGCGAGATCGATCGTCAAAAGTCGGATCAATTTCCTTGGACTTTTGAAAATAAGCGCGAGATTCGGTATCTTTACCTAAAGTACGGGCGATCGCACCAGCCCGGTAAAACATACCCGCATCGCGAATGCCCGATCGCACTATTTCCGCCATCACTCGATCGGCCTTTTGCCATTCACCAGCACTCGAAAGCGCCCAAGCCAAAGTATCCAGCGTCAAAGCATCCCGCCGAATTTTCACCTCCTCCTGCATTAACGCCAGCGCTTCCGCGACATCCTGCGATCGACCTTTTTCCAGCAGCAAACTTGCCAAATCCCTGCGGTGGCCAAAACCCCCAGAAGCCTGTTCCTGTCGCAGCCCTGCTTCTGCTTTGTCGCGAAGTCGTCGGGATTCGATCGCATCTCCCTCGAACTCTTTAACTCTCGCCATACCGCGATCGACAATGCGATCGAACACCGTCGCAACTCCGCCAGAATACGCCGAAACCTTCCTGTAATAGCCTTCCGCTTCCCGATAATTGCCCTGGCGCGTCTCCAAATCCGCCAAATAAATCAGCGCCAGCGGGTATCGCGGCACCAACCGCAGCGCCTCCAAAAACAGCGCTTTCGCCTGCACAAACTGCCCGCGACGCGCGTAAAATCGACCCAAGAGCGATCGGGCCCGCGCCGAACCAGCAACCTCTCCCGGTTCCTCCGCCGCCATTGCTTGGCGGTAATCCTGCAAAACCTCAGCATCTCGGCCCTGAGACTCTCTCACTAAAGCTCTCAAAGTGAGAGAACCCAAGTTAGGAATCCGGTTAACTAAGGCTTCTGCGGCTGCATTGGCCTCGCTCACTTTACCCATCGCTAAGTGAGATGTAACTTCCAGGGCGATCGCATCTTCATTGTCAGAACCCACCTGCTTAGCAAAGCGCAAAGCAGTAGCAAAATCGTGTCTTGCCTCAGCAATTCGAGCTAAAACTAACAGCGCACCTTTGTTGTCAAAAGGCAAATCGGCGATCGATCTTTGAGCCGCCTGTTCGGCCAACAAAAACCAACCGCCCTCCCCAGTAGCGCGAGCCATTTTCAAATAAACCCCTGCCAATGCAGCCCTGTTCAAACCGCTTTTTGAATCAACAGCCAGCCGCTGCTGATAAAAAACAATTTCTTGCTGAAGTGCTTCCTTTTGATTTGGATTATTTCTCAAACTTTCCGAGAACTGATAGCGGTAAGTAGCATCAAGATTTTCTGGACTTTGGCTAGAAAATTTATCTGAAATAAAACGCCAATTAGGAGGTAAATTCACTACTACCATCCCAACTAAAGGGACTACTATCAGCAGCCACCACGACAAAATATCCGATTTTATTTCTTGTTTACTTTTAGTTTTCATACATCCGCGTTAATCTGCGTTCATCCGCCTTCATCTGCGGTCAAAAAAAGCCTTTTCTATTGTGGTAAGGTGCGTCGCCATCTATAATCTGCAAGTTTCATTAAAAATCTCATAGCGACGCACCCTACATTCATAGAGCTGACTACCATCAACTGTCAACTGTCAACTGTCAACTGTCAACGGTCAACTGTCAACGGTCAACTGTCAACGGTCAACTGTCAACGGTCAACTGTCAACGGTCAACTGTCAACGGTCAACTGTCAACTGTCCACTGTCAACTGACTAATTAGGCAAAGCCAAATAAGGAAAAGTCGGTTCTAAAGGTTTGTGTCCTTGAGCCGGATTTCCCGGAGTTCCGTTATATGAAACGTTATCGCCAACCGGAGAACCTACCAAGGCTCCCAGAGTGATATCAATAACGTCGTCCATCAGCATACGACCTCCGATCAAGCTTCCTTGAGCATTTGTAGCGCTAGCGTAGCCGCTGGTTTTTGTGGTATCGATCCGCATGACATCGGGTAAGAAAGCTCCGGCGATCGCATTTGGATCGACATTATCCCGACCGTCCAAAAGATCCACAGCATTCAGAGTAGCAACAGCTTCCTGACGCACCGGAGCAGCAGCAGCGCTCAAATCCGATCTCGGAGGAATATTATTGAATGCTTCCAGATAAGCAGGAGTAACTATCAAACCCTCATTAATTGCAGGTCTTGCCAAACGCTCGAATTGTTTAAAACCGCCAGCTCCATCCCGGATCGAAACTGTTGACCAAACATCAAAAGTATTTGCCCCTGTTCCTGCTTGCAAAAACGCTTTCGGAACGCGCACAGCAATTGTATTGACATTGTAACCTTTAGTAAAGTCGATCGCTTGACTCGGTTCTTTAAAAGCAGTGCGCGGCCCCGTTCCCAAAGCTGCGGCGCGAACTCTAAAAAATTGTTCCACATCAAAGAAAAACGGGTCTTCGCGTAAACCCGCAAATACAGTCAAGTTAGAACCGCCCACAGGTACTGTATTCAAAACAGCATTAGAATTCAGCGGAGTTGTAGCAATTAGCCCGCCGTTAACTGTAGTCTTAGCAACAGTCTCCGAGCCGTTGCGAACAACAGTTACAGCTACCGCTTGCATACCTCTATTGTTAGGCGGACTGAAGGCCAACCGCAAGATAATATCCGAACGTCCAGTAGGTGTAGAATTCACGTCACCTACCTGGGTGATGTGAAATTGGTAGAGGGCTGTAGTGCTGAAATAATATTGATAACGGGCGACAGACCTGGGATTTGAATTCATGGTAAATACTAAATCCCCGTCCGCAGCACCGGAGTTTTGGTCTTTTTCGCGATATACATATAGGTCAGTTAAATTGACCGCGCGACCTTTGATATCTACTTCGCCGTCGTCGTGGTCAGAAGCGACAATTATCCCTGGAGTTAATAGAGCAATTAGAGCTACTTCAATAGCTAGTATGGTTCGGCGAATTTTTTTTGTGAGCTTCACAGTTAGCACCTTTATTTCAATGAATTTTTTGCACAAATCAATGGTAAATAACCGGCCTTATACCAATTTTTTATGAGGCCCCGTAGAATCGGATCCCCCCTAACCCCCCGCCGGAGGGGAGTAGGGGGTGGGACAAGATTCTTCTCTTTCGTCCCCCAACAACCAGGGGGAGTAGGGGGTATGCGAGGGGGATCGAGATATGTGAAACTTCACATTAAATTGGTATTAGCGGGTTGGACTTTTGTAGCAACAGGTTGCAATCTGTCAACCTGTCGGGCTTTTGCGCTGTTGCTGAGCCGTCTCCTATTGGTGGTATACGAAGGTTGGGCAATTTTGGATCTCTGCTGCCAGACAAATTTATGTAAAAAAGTGGGTAATTGAGGATTTACTCGTTCCCTGACTATGCTTGGGAAGACCTGCTCCCAGACACGGCTTCCCTCGATCGAGCGGAGCCAGAGCCTCGCTTAGAGGGGTTTCCAGGCTCTTATTGGGAGCGAGCCGACAGAGATTGGGAACGAGTGAAGGGCGCGGTTTTGACAATCAAGCATCCAGGATACCCGCCACGTGATTCATCCGTCCAGAAATAAAAAACCTGTATCCGATGAAACTTGCCGAACGTATTTATCCGTCGGGTCAATGCTTCAATTCTTTAATCGAAAATCGAAAATCGAAAATCGATTGACTCTTCACGCTCAGGGATTTTTTTGTTCTGCATAAAGCGGATTGCTAAGTCTCAAAAAAATCACTAATTAGGTGGTAAAATCCAAGATGACTTGGGATTTTTACAATTCAAAGCACGACAAAATTAGCCTGAAAAGGCCTACTCCAGTTTGTACCCCAACTTCAAACTTACAATTATGTTCTGTAGTGATATACGCCGAATTTTTAATTTTGGATCTGTGCAGTCAAAACAAAAATTTTCGGTACACTGAGATGACAGGCCAGAAGTCAGGCGATGAATCGCTGCTTTTAGTGCAGATTGCCCAGAAAGACCAAACGGCATTAGCTAAACTTTACGATCGCTACGGTCGCCCAAGTTACGCTCTCGCTTACAAAATCCTGGGTTCGGTAGAAGAAGCTGAAGAAGTGGTACTCGATGTTTTTTCCCAAATTTGGCAAAAAGCAGCAACTTACGATCCTTCTCGCAGTCGAGCAGATACCTGGTTGTTCATGCTTACCCGCAGTCGTTCCCTCGATCGGCTGCGAGCTGTGCAGCGAACAGTCCGGGCTGCTGAAGCTTGTCTGGAAGAGGCTAAAGTACCCATCTCTAGCGTTGCAGAACCGATGGAAGATGCAATGTTTAAAGAACGCAGGGAACAAGTAAAAGCAGCCTTAGAAAAACTGCCAAAGGAACAGCAACAGGCGATCGAACTCGCTTACTACCAAGGGCTGACTTGCGCGGCGATCGCGGCTAAAACTGGTATCCCCACAGGTACAATCAAAACCAGAATTCGATTGGGTATTTCCAAATTGCGTCAAGCTTTGAGCGAAGAATTTTAGAGAGTCAAAAAACAAAATTTAAGTTGTTTAACATCAATCTAAAATTCTGGCATCTCCCATCATCCATCTTGAGTGCGAGGGCAGCAGACCAATTTCAAGTTTAAAATTAACCTAGGCTGAATTACAATTAATGGCGGAAAACAGATGGAAATGATGCCAGACGAGGAGTATAAAATCCTTGCAGCCCTTCAAGCTCTCGATACCCTCGACGAGTCAGAACGTGGCGCATTTGCAGAGAAATTGAAAGAGTCCCCAGAACTTACAAGTGAATTAGCTGCTTTGGAATCCACAATTGCCGCGATCGCCTACACAGCCCCCCCAGTTCCTGTCGCCCCCGACCTCAAAAACCGCCTGTTCCAGCGTATAGCCGAACTGCCGCCAATCCCGGCAGAATCAGCCAATATAAAGCCAATTGTTACTTCCCCAACCGAGAACAATACTCCATCTTTAATAGTGCGATCGCACGATGTCAAATGGAAATCTTATGGAGCTCCGGGAGTTTCGTTCGGCAAGCTTTATATTGACAAAAAAAAGCGCGAAATAACCTGCTTGATGCGACTCGAACCGGGAGTAACATTTCCCCTGCACCGACACGCTGCCTCGGAGGAAGTGCTTGTATTAGAAGGAGACTTAATTGTAGAAGGGGAAATTTGCCATCAAGGCGACTACATTCGATCGGTTCCCGGTTCCACACATTCGCCCCTCACACAAGGGGGATGTTTGCTGTTAATGAAAACTTCCCTAGACAACGAAATGTTCGTCTGATAATATTATTTTTGTTGAATTGCCGAAAGCTTGGAGGGCGGGTTTATGTAGATTTTTAGTTAGAAGTATAGATGGTTGGTGAAACCCGCCCCTACAATTATTTCGGTTAATTTACCGGACACGCTCTAACTCAAAAACACCACATTGCTCCGCATTCGGCGGTTAAGAATCCCAAATATATCACGTAATTCCCATGCTAAATTACTCACGTTTAACTGCTGTTCTGTCCGCAGTTATTATTATACAATTTGTACCCAGCAACCAAAGCGCGAGCGCCCAAGAACGCGAAGGATGTTTTCTTGTCAATTCAGTAGGAGAAGTAATTAACTTAAATTTGTTGTGTTCGCCCCAAGAATCCGACATTAAGCTGACAGGAAACGATGGGAAATTTCTCGAAGACTACAAACGCTTAGCAAAAAGCTACTCTCCCGAAGCAACGGATAATTTACTGCAAGCAATCCGAAGGGCCCCTGGTCAAAAAATTGCGGCCGCTAAAAGAATGTGTGCGGAAGCAAAATCGGGACTTTCTCTGCCGGAAGTTAAATTAAGAGCGATCGGGCAAGCTGTCAGTATCGAAAATCCAACTGCCAAAGAAAGTTTTCTCGCGGATGCCGATATTATTACCACCCTTGCCGCCAATCATTATTGCCCGGAATTAGCCAGTAAGTAATATCATGAAATCTGTAGAGACACGGTAAGGCATATTAGTGTCAACTTAAGCATTTAGTCCGCCATTCCTCCCGTTCACCCGGCATTCCGCCAGGGAATGAATTCCCTGTCTCATAGCGAAAGTCCTCTCAAAGAGGACTGAAGAACTCATTAGTCCTCATAGCGAGGAATTTAGCTTTGAGGCAGGGGTTTCAACAAGAGCCGGACTATGGGTTTAACGTTAAGTTCGCCTTGGGTAAGGCAGCATCTCTGTTTAGATTTTACAGGAGTGCAAGGGGGACGTTCGCACTCCTAAAAAACCCTTTTTACAAAACTGAGATTCTCCCACGGTAATACGGCGTCTTTACTGGCAGTTACAATATTAATTGTTATTTTGTCGGGCAACGATCCATGAAATTACCGGACATGAGATGAAACATTTAAAATCTAGTTCCGCCGACTTGCGGGATTTATTCAAAGACAGCATTACAGTTAAATACCTGGCGGAACCGCTGAAAGCTGTCCCCGCTTGCGAAGATGCAGCCAAATTGCGATCGTGGATGGAGGCCCGCGATTTTGACGTGCTCGGTATCGAAGAAAATGGCACGGTTTGCGGCTATGTAGAACGATCGCACTTAAAGACAGGCAAGTGCAGCGACTACCAGCAAATTTTTCACCCCTCCCAATTAATTGCCGCCGCCACTCCTTTGATGGAATTGCTGCCGCTGCTGCGAGAAAAACCGAGATTATTTGTATTGGAAAGCAACAGGATCAACGGGATCGTTACCTGCGGCGATTTGCAAAAAGCACCGGTGCGGATGCTGCTGTTTGGATTGGTGACGCTTCTGGAAATGAATTTATTGCGGATCGTGCGGATTTACTTTCCCCAAGATTCTTGGCAAAAATTTCTTAAGGGCGATCGCATTTTAGCCGCAAAACACCTTTGGGAATTGGGGCGATCCAGAAATGAAGCAATTGACTTGATCGATTACCTGCAATTCTGCGACAAGCGAGATTTAATCCTGACTTCTGCTGAAATAGTCGATCGGCTGGGGCTCAAATCCAAACGCTACGGGGAGCGTTTTTTAAAGTCAGCAGAAGCATTGAGAAACAAATTAGCTCACGCTCAAGATTTAATTAATGGTTCTTCTTGGCCGGAAGTAATTTTTTTAGCTCAGGAAATAGAAGCGCTTTTGCAGCGATGCGAAGAAATTGAAATTGCCACACCCGCTGAGTTGAACCCCCTTTAAAAAATCCGAAACGTTGGAGACTAATCAATAGACCTCTTGCAAAAATAGCTGGGACGGGCTCTCCGGCCCGTCCCACAAAAAGTTTTTTCTCTTGTGGGATGGGCCGGAGAGCCCGTCCGAAAATTTGATCGAAAGGACTTTTGCAAGAAGTCTAATTTAAAAAACGGTAAATTCCGAAAAATTCAGTAAAAACCATCTGCAACTTTTCCAGAACTCCGACTTCAAGAGAGTGCCGACTTCTTTAAGCAGTCGGCACTATATATATTAATCTCTCTTACGAGCAACAATGTGAAAAATATGCCAGTGTTTTTCCTCACCTAGCGCCGTTACTCCAGGATGTTCTTCTTCGTCAAGCCACTCAATCTCAAAGGACTTTAGCAGCACTTGAATTTGTTCGCGAGTATGATGAGTGCGATCGGGATAAACAGTCCATGAGTCGCGATCGCCAAACAATTGACCGCAGAAATATCCTCCTGGATTTAGCGATGTCACGATCGTTTCCCAAAGATGGGGGAAATCGGCGGCCTGACAAAAAGGAAGGCAAAAACTGGCATTGATTAGATCGATCGATTGAGGCAAAGTTAAGGTTTCAAAACGCATCAATTGAGTTTGCAGGAGATCGCGTTGAATCGGACGATCCAGCAGGCGATCGAAGGCATTTTGTTCCCTGTCAATCGCTAAAACCCGCCAGCCTCGACGCAGGAGTTCCACCGTATCTCGTCCATCGCCACAGCCTAAATCTACAGCGAATCGAGGACGATCGAGCAACGGTTCCGTGTTAAAAATTGACAAGGCTTTCAGCAAAGTTTCATGCGGCGGGCGACCTTCCACCGCTTGATAGTAAGTCACCCAATTCTGTTTCATCTTCTTCTTCCTCCTCTACAAATTTCCCCTCTTCTTCTGACTCTTAATTTTTAATTTTTAACTGCCGATTAGTATACTGAGGAACCCACCCTTGAGCCGTGGTGTAATACTGCAAGGCTTTCAAGTACAGCGACGGAGTGAGATAAAACCAATGTTCGGTATTGGCAGGCACTTTAATGTATTCTTCAGCTTGCAGCATTAATTGTACCTGAGAGCCGTTAGAATACACAAACCCAAAAACGCATTCCCCAGCTAAAATGTGAAGAACTTCTGCATCTGTGTGGGTATGAGTGCGATGGCTTTGAGTCATCAGCGCGTAAATCTGCTGCGAACCTGGATGCAGCACTTTTAAGTCGCACCACCGATATCCGCTGGCGCGCTTAAACTGTTCAAACTCGCTATTATATGCTGCGAGAATCTGCTGTTTTTCTGTAACATTGAGAATGTCTTGAACTAGCAGTTCTTGAAACGCCGGATTTTCGTTTGCGGGCAGGGAATCGATCTCAATATTTAAAACTGCCAGTTGACTGGCGATCGCCCGGATATCCGTATATGTTCTACCGTCTTCTAGTTGCAGAACAGCCATATTACCACCTAATGTGTTGAGCTTTGAGGGAAATTTAGTTTCCATTTTTAAGCTGCTGTTTTAAGCTTTCGTCAAAAACTAAACTCCTGCTTGTTTTCAATAATAGCCGATCGCTAAAATTCCATCTCCTGCCTCGCCAATCATCAAAGCAATACCACCCATCAAAGAATTTTGTGGGTTTTTTAACTTTTATTTAATAAGATTTACTGGAGTTAATGTAAGGTGCACCATAAGCACCGCACAGCTTAACTAAAAACTCAAAACTTTCAAATCAGCATCCCCGCGATACAAGCAGTCATAAAACAAGCCAAAGACCCAGCAATCATCGCCCTCACGCCCAACCTAGCCAAATCGCCTTGCCGCTGCGGAGCCATCGCGCCAATTCCCCCAATCTGAATCCCGATCGAACCAATGTTAGAAAACCCGCACAAAGCATAAGTCGAGATAATTTGCGATCGTTCAGAAATCGCCTGTTGTTTCACCAATTCCATCAAATCTAAATAAGCAATAAACTCATTCAAAATCGTTTTTTTTCCCAAAACAATCCCCACCTCTGCACAATCAGCCCAAGGCACCCCCATCAGCCAAGCAACCGGAGCCATCAAATAAGCAAAAATTAATTCTAGCGACAACTGAGGCAAACTAATTAGCCCTCCAAACCACCCCAAAAGCGCATTAAAAAAAGCCAACAAACCCAAAAAAGCAATCAGCATAGCGGCCACATTCGCCGCCAACTTCAACCCGTCGCTCGCACCCGAAGCCGCCGCATCCACCGCATTAGCATAAACCTGTTCCACCTTCACCTCCACCTCCCCAGCAGTCAGCGACTTTTCAGTTTCTGGGTACAGCAATTTAGAAATAGCCAAAGCTGCTGGTGCAGACATCACCGACGCCGCAATTAAATGTTGAGCCGGTACTCCAAAAGAAATATAAGCTGCCATGACTCCGCCGGCAATTGTGGCAAATCCTCCCGTCATGACAGCATGGAGTTCCGAGAGCGTCATCGCCGCCAAATAAGGTTTAATTAACAAAGGAGCTTCCGTTTGCCCGATAAAGATATTCGCAGCACAAGAAAGCGTTTCTGCGCCCGAAGTTTTCATGGTTTTAATCATCAACCATGCCACTGCTTGCACAACTCGCTGTAAAATGCCGTAGTGATAAAGTATGGTGATAAACGAAGAGAAAAAAATGATAGTCGGCAGCACTTTAAAAGCGATAAAGTGTTCGGCCAAATTGTCTCCAAAGATAAACTTTGCCCCCGCATCCGAAAAATTGAGAAACTGCGTCACCATATCTCCCAAAAATTTAAATACAGCCAAACCCGGAGCAGTTTTGAGAATCAAAATAGCAAAAATTAGCTGTAAAGCAATTCCCCACAATACGGGCGGCCACTTGACAGCGCGCCGATCGACTGAAAAGGCGTAGGACAAACCGACAAAAACAGCTAACCCGAATACAGAAATAAGTCGTTCCATTTAGCAATTTTTAGAGAAGGTGCAGCAAGCTTTTATCGTTACCAGGCTCTGGTAATCCAGATTAACAGTCCGATCGTACTTTATCTCGTTTCCAGAGGTCGCCACGAGTTCGCGGCGCGGGCAGCACAGCCCCGGAGGGCGTATAATACACGATGCAGCCCGATCGCATACAATCTGGGCCAGCTTCGCTTACAATAAAAGGCTAAACCTCAAAATCACGGCGCAGCCTTATTGCTGCTACTTTTATGTCTCTACCTATAGTTGCTATTATTGGACGCCCCAATGTAGGCAAATCGACGCTCGTCAACCGTTTAGCCAACACCCAAGACGCGATCGTCCACGACGAACCGGGAATCACGCGCGATCGCACTTACAGACCAGCATACTGGGGCGATCGGGAATATCAAGTCGTAGACACCGGCGGGCTAGTATTCGACGACGAGACAGAATTTCTGCCTTTAATTCGCGAACAAGCAATGGCGGCCCTCGCAGAAGCCAGCGCAGCCATTTTCGTAGTTGACGGAAAAACCGGGCTCACCGGCGGCGACGAATCGATCGCATCTTGGCTGAGACTGCAAAAAGTCCCAGTCATTCTCGCAGTCAACAAATGCGAATCCGAAAATACAGGACTCACCCAAGCTGCAGACTTTTGGCAATTGGGGCTCGGAGAACCTTTCCCAGTTTCCGGCATTCACGGCAACGGCACCGGCGAATTGCTTGACAAATTAATAACTTATCTTCCCACGGAAGTATTACCAGAAGTTGAGGAAATTAAAGTAGCAATTATCGGTCGTCCCAACGTCGGCAAATCGAGTTTGTTAAACGCATTTCTCGGAGAAAATCGCGCTATAGTCAGCCCGATTTCCGGCACAACCCGCGACGCGATCGACACCTTAGTAGAACGGAACGGTAAAACCTACCGCCTGATCGACACCGCCGGAATTCGGAAAAAGAAAAACGTCGAATACGGCGCAGAATTTTTCGGCATCAACCGCGCTTTCAAAGCCATCCGCCGCGCCAACGTCATACTATTAGTAATTGACGCAATAGACGGCGTTACGGATCAAGACCAAAAATTAGCCGATCGCATCAGCCAAGAAGGTCGAGCCTGCATCATAGTCGTCAACAAATGGGACGCAGTAGAAAAAGACTCCGACACAATATACGAGTACGAAAGAGAAGTCAGAACCCGACTTTATTTCCTCGACTGGGCAGAAATGATTTTTGTTAGCGCCATGAGTGGACAGCGAGTAGAAAAAATCATTGAATTAGTAGACAAAGCCTCCGACGAACACAAGCGCCGCGTCACTACCGCCGTGATTAACGAAGTCATAGAAGAAGCCACAACCTGGCACTCAGCCCCAGTTACCCGCCAAGGAAAACAAGGCAAAATCTATTACGGTACTCAAGTACGATCGCAGCCACCGACAATCGCCCTATTTGTCAACGATCCCAAACGCTTCACCGAAAATTACCGCCGCTACATGGAAAGCCAATTCCGCAAACACCTCGGCTTTACCGGTACACCAATGCGGCTGCTTTGGAGAGGCAAAAAAGTTCGTGCCACCGAAATGAGTACAACAAACAGAGCACTGCGCGTCAAGTAATTTTAGATTTTAGATTTTGGATTTTAGATTGAAGAAAAGATGCTGTTAGATGATATAATTTGTTGCCAATTACAGCCCAATTTTTCATCTAAAATCTAAATATCGGATGAACGAACAAGAGTTTAAACAAAGAACCAAGCAGCTAGCATTAAGAGTTATTAAGCTAGTAAGTTCACTGCCAAAAAATACCGTTTCCGAGGTAATTGGCAAGCAGTTAATTCGTTCAGCAACTTCTGTAGGGGCTAACTATCGAGCAGCTTGTCGCGCTAGGTCAACAGCAGACTTAATTGCCAAACTCAGAATAGTGGAAGAAGAAGCGGATGAATCTTTGTACTGGATGGAGTTGATAGTTGAATCTAAATTAGTAGATGCCACTAATTTGAGGAGTATCATGTCAGAAACGAATGAAATTTTAGCGATGACAGTTGCCTCCATCAAAACTTTAATTGCTAAAAACCCAGCAGCAAACCGCAAATAAAAAAATGTCAAAATTCAACAGAAATTTCCTATCAAAAATAAAAAAATCAAATAATCCCCAATCAAAAAATCAATTGCTCAATCAAATAATCCCATTCAAAAATCAATCCCTCAATCAATCCCTCAATCAATCAATCCCTCAATCAATCCCTCAATCCCTCAATCCCTCAATCAATCAATCAATCCCTCAATCAATCAATCAATACCTCAATCAATCCCTCAATCCCTCAATCCCTCAATCAATCAATCCCTCAATCTAAAATCTAAAATCTAAAATCTAAAATCGACAAGATGGACTTACTTCGATCGCTCCCCATAGGATTGTACCTAGAACAACCCGTAACCTGGCTTCACAGGCTAGACTCCCGCGTAAAACTAGCCTGGTTGATGACATTTCTGATTGCGCCCATACTCGCCAATCCCATCTGGCGGTTCATGCTAGTAGGAATGTTAATCGTACTGACACTAACAGCAGCAATTCCCTGGCGCGTGTGGAAACAGCAAATGGGACTGCTGCTGCTATTCTGCCTATTACTATTTTGCCTCAGCGCGATCGCCCCCGACGGACTCCCCGCAGAACACCAGCCCCGCATCCCCGCCGACGAATTAACCTTTTCCCAACAGCCCGCAACTCTTCCACCCCCGCCCCAACCAAAACCCTGGTACAAACCTTTTAACTTAGGCTCAAACCCCCCAATCCCCAATAATGCCAAAGCCCAAAGCCCAAATCAACTCCCCCAACCTACAAACTACCGTTACGTTGTATTCAAACAAGGCCCGATTAAAATCACCCGCAAATCCCTAGATTTAGCTATCAACGTCAGCACCCTATTTTTCACAGTAATTTACAGCACCAACCTCTACCTTCTCACCACAGCCAGCGAAGAAATTACCGCCGCCCTTGAAAACTTAATGCAGCCCCTGCGCCGCTTGAACTGGCCTATTACCGAAATAGCCTTAACATTAACTTTATCTTTGCGATTTATTCCCCTAGTATTGGAAGAAATACAAAATTTAGTGCGATCGGTCAGAACCAGAGCGATAAACTGGAAAAAACTCGGATTTCGCAGCGCAGCTCAAGTGTGGTTGATGATAGCGGAACGGCTGTTAGAAAACTTGCTTTTGCGAGCTGAACAAATTGCCAGCGCCATGAAAGTTCGCGGTTTCACCAGTCCCGATCGACACCGTGTAGAATGGCACCAGTTGCAATTGAAAATCCGAGACTGGATCGCCCTCGGCTGCTTGCTCATCCTCTGGAGCGCCCGCTTTGTTTGGGGGTGGGACAGTTGAGATTTTAGATTTTAGATTTTAGATTTTAGATTGATTGATTGATTGATTGATTAGATTTGAGATTGAAGAATTGGGAATGACTGATGAAGCTCGTCGTTTGGAGTACAGGCCAACATTTGAGTAAATTTTGTCTGGTGCGCGACAGTCCTGCTAAAGTAATGGAGACAAATATTTAGAGAACCAAGACCTTGAACATCTATCTTGGGACAGATGTTGCGATTTTAGATTTTAGTTTTTAGATTTTAGATTGATTAGAGTTGAGATTGAAGAATTGGGAAGGAAAGATTCGAGCGGGCTTTGAAGCACGGGCATACATTTGAGTCAATACGCTTGGGTTAGTGCTAAAAAAACCGATCGTGCGTAGGTTGGGTTGAGGAACGAAACCCAACATTTTCGCTACAATTTTCCTTAACTGAACCGTATTGACATTTGAGTAAATTTTGTCTGGTGCGCGACAGTCCTGCTAAAGTAATGGAGACAAATATTTAGAGAACCAAGACCTTGAACATCTATCTTGGGACAGATATCGTATATGTTCCGCGCATTCAAGCCGCATTAGATCGGTTTGGCGATCGCTTCCTCGAAAAAGTTTACACGCCCGCCGAACAAAGGGATTGCGGGCAACTAAATTCTCAACACAGCAGCATTAAAGGTAAAATGAATCGAGTTTCCTGCAACCAGCTAGCGGGGCGCTGGGCAGCAAAAGAAGCCGTTGTCAAAGCTCTAGGCACGGGATGGCGGGGAATACGGTATGCAGATGTGGAAATTCGGCGCTCCGAAAACGGTGCTCCCAATGTGCAACTGCACGGAACCGCAGCAGCACAAGCCTCTGTTTGGGGAAATTGCCAGTGGCAATTGAGCCTCAGCCACGACGGAGACTATTGCACGGCTACGGCGATCGCCCTTTGTACCCCGCTCTCAAACAACGCCGTCGGGCGATCGAGCGAAACTAAAATCTAAAATCTAAATCTTTAATCTAAAATTGATCGATTGTGAGTGTGAATGACTACCGAAACCTACCTGAATCATCCAAACTTTGGGCTCCTCTTCAGGGTATCCCAGGTTGAAGACAGCCAAGAATTATTTACCACCCTATACGCCCAGCGCCTGTTTTTTTTGGTGACAAATGGCCCTGGGGGGCTGAGATTTGAACCAATCAGTCGCTCCGACGCTCGCCTGATGGTCGAAATTCGCCTGCGAACCCTGCGTCGCAGCGGTCAATATCAGGAGTACGACCAATTGCAGATCATTCACCAGCGCACATTTCAATAACGAAAATCAGTAATTTTGTAATTGGTAACTGTCTAAATTTTCCTTCCCTCCCGTCAAGAGCGTTGAGCACCCATGACCATAGCCTCTCGAATTAACAGCATTCGCCAACACTTGCCGGAATCAGTGCGGTTAATTGCCGTTACCAAACAGGTACCGACTGATGCTATCCGCGAAGCATACGAGGCCGGTATCCGGGATTTTGGTGAGAGTAAGGTTCAAGAGACTGCCGAAAAACAAAGCCAACTGCAAGATTTACCGGATATCAACTGGCACTTGATCGGGCACTTGCAAGCCAACAAAGCCGCCAAGGCCCTAGAGCATTTCCAGTGGATTCACTCTCTCGACAATTTAAAACTCGCTCAGCGACTTTCGCGCTTGGCGGGCGAACAGTCGTGCTCTCCCCAAGTCTGCCTGCAAGTCAAAATGTTGCCCGACCCGGACAAATACGGCTGGAGCGTTCCAGAACTGCTGGCCGACCTTCCAGAACTCAACAAATGTCAGCATATCAAAATTCAAGGTTTGATGACAATTCCTCCGCTGGGATTAGATGACTCGCAAATCCTAGAATTATTTAACAGCACTCGCGAACTTGCACAGAAAATCCAGCAGCAAAATTTGCCCTGCATTCAAATGCAGCAGCTCTCGATGGGGATGTCGGGAGATTATCATTTGGCAATTCAAGCAGGTGCTACTATGGTACGGCTAGGACAAACCTTATTTGGCTCTAGGAGGGGATAAATAATTGAAATCTTCTGATAAAGACAATTTGGGTTAAATATAGAATAGTCAGCCACCCGCGACTAACGCGCAACGCGAGTATAGTCGGGGCAGCAAAGTCGTGAAGGAGCGTGAATCATGAATATTTTTTCTAAACTGCGAGATTTTGTAGGCATCAACAATGAGCCTGAGTACGATGACGTGTACGACGAAACTGAAGGCGAGCGCTATCAGAACTTCTACCAAGCGCCTGAACCCAACGCTGCTGCTGTCGCAGCAGCCGAAGAAGAACGTCGTCAAAATCGTAGAATGCGAGAGCGGTCAGTAGTAGGATCGACAGGTATGGATGTCGTTGCACCAACCGGGGGAGTAGGGTCAGTAATGAATAACGTGATTGGAATGCCTGGAGCTATGAACGGGATTTCGGAAGTAGTAGTAATGGAGCCGCGCACTTTTGAAGAGATGCCGGCAGCAATTCGAGCCCTTAAGGAACGGAAGTCTGTGGTTTTGAACCTGACGGTGATGGACCCAGACCAAGCGCAAAGAGCTGTGGACTTTGTGGCGGGCGGTACTTATGCCCTTGACGGTCATCAAGAGCGAATTGGCGAAAGTATTTTCTTGTTTACGCCTAGCTGCGTGCAGGTGAGAACTCAGTCTGGTGTGGTTCACGAAGTGCCTCCTGCTCAAGGACGCCCTCGTGCTGCTGCTCCTGCACCCACAGTCTGGCCGGCAGAACAAGCTCCAGTAGCTCAGTAGTTCAGTTGACAGTTGACAGTGGTCAGTAGTCAGTGGTGAGTAGTCAGCAGTTAACAACTAAATAACTGTGGAATAAAGACTGCGGATTAATAACATTAGCTAACAACTAAGTAACCAATGACAACTGACAACTGACTACTGACAACTGATAACTCAAAAGTGACAAGTGACAAGTGACAACTGACTAATGACTAACATAAAATTTGGTACGATCGGCGGCGGGGTAATGGGGGAAGCTCTCTTATCCCGCTTAATAGCACAAAAAGTTTATTTGCCTTCAGAAATATTGGTGAGCGAGCCTGGGGTAAAGCGCCGCGAGTTTTTGGCTAACAAATACGGGATTGGAACAACAGCCAGCAATCTAGAAGTTGCTGCGGCTACAGAAGTGCTGTTTTTGGCGATTAAACCGCAAGTTTTTGATACGGTAGCTTTGGAGTTGGCGGTGGCGGCCGATCGCAAACAAGGAAATAATGGAGAAACGGCTGATTCCCAGCCAGAAGCGCTGGTAGTGTCGATTTTGGCAGGAGTGCCACTGAGCAAGCTAGAACCAGCGTTTCCGGGGCGGGGAGTGCTGCGGGTGATGCCGAATACTCCGGCAACGGTAGGGGCGGGAATGAGCGCGATCGCTCCGGGAAAACTTGTTAAACCGGCTGATTTAGAATTGGTAAAGCGCATCTTTCAGGCCGTGGGAGAAGTGGTAGAAGTACCTGAGAGTATGCTGGATGCGGTGACAGGGCTTTCGGGTTCCGGGCCTGGTTATGTAGCAATTTTGATTGAGGCCTTGACAGATGGCGGAGTTTGTGCTGGACTGCCACGGGCGATCGCCTCTCAATTAGCTTTACAAACAGTATTCGGTACGGCGAAGCTAATGCAAGAAACGGGAATGCACCCGGCACAATTGAAAGATCAAGTTACGAGTCCCGGCGGCACGACTATTGCGGGAATTGCTAAATTAGAGAGTAACGGCTTTCGTTCGGCGCTGATCGAAGCAGTGAAAGCAGCTTGTTTGCGTTCTCAAGAATTAGGGAAATAAGTCAGGAATGACGCACAGAAACTATCACAAATGAGTTCAATCGCACTTTAAACCTGCCGCTTTGGCCGTCGGATATTTGACGGGAACAAAAGCTACACCAAACTGTTCTTTTCGACACTTGACAATATGCACTAACTCCGGTTGAAAATTTTGGCGATCGCCGTTCGCATCAAACTCAATAGTTCCGGTTGCTCCTGTGGCGCTAAAATTCGGACTAGCAATAGTTTTCTGCATCCCTTCGCGACTGGGTTGCTGTTGGATTTCTATTGCTTTAATTAGCGTCCGAGTTGCATCGTAGGTTAAAGCTGTGCGGTGGTTGACATTTCCTCCCCAAAGCTTTCGAGCATTATCGGCAAATGTGCGGTTGGGAGCAGTTAAAGGATGCCAAGAGGATGATGTCACCAGTTTCTCAAAAGACTGTAACTGGGAGGCGGTTTCTAAGGTTTTCTGGCTGTAGATTCCCCCGGTTCCCACTACCCAATTGCGATCGCCATTGGCTTTAATAAGTGCCATCGCATTTTTGACTGCATCCGGGACATGACTCGTGGTTAAGACGATCGCTGTTTTCTCGGTTCGCTCGACTTCTTGTAATGCTAGTTCAACGTTGAAATTTTTCTTACACAAATCGAATTCAGTGATGCTGAAAATATTTCCTCCTGCTTGTCTAAACTGTTTTCTGAATTCTTCCCACAATGAAGAAGTAGCTTGAATCTCAGGACAGTAAAAACCCACCGCTTTTTTCTGACCTGCGTTTTCAATCAGATACTTTTTGAAAGCTTCAGCAGTAATTTGATTTCTAGGGACAGTGCGAAAGAAAAACTTCCGAGGTTTTTCTGTTAATTGTTCAGTTGTACTCCCAGGCGAAATTAAGACCAAGTGATTTTTGTCATAAATATCGACTGCATGCACAGTCATCTCGCTAGTATAGTGACCGACGACGCCCAAAATCTCGGTTTGCTTCACGAGTGAAGAGGCCCTAGCTTTTGCCTCTGTTTTGAGGTTGGCATCGTCAGCGATAATGACTCTAATACCCTTGCCATTAATGGCTTTCCCTGCTAAAAAACCTTGACCGGGAAAGTAGTTATTGCGATCGGAATTAAACAGTCCTAGGTTGACTTCTGTTTGGGTCTGGGCAATGCCGCGCAACATTTCTCTAGCCAAATCAGAATTGACAGTACCTCCTTCGCTGTTGCTAATCGGAACGGCAACTGCCAGGGTGTAGTAATCAGCTTTTTTTGCCTTCAAAAGGGCATTATTCATGTAAATTAAAGTTTCTGGATCTTTGCGTTCTTCTTCGTTCCAGGATTGTTTAAATAAATTAAAGGCTGATTGATAATTGGCATTTAAAAATTCATTAATTGCCCGTTGTTTTAAGCGAGAACCAGATGTTTTTATCAGGATTTCTTCGCCACAACTCGTAGCATCTCCCTGGATTAAAGGACAAGTTTGAGGTGTGAAAATTTTGTGTATTAAAAATGCTGCTAGCCCAAGGCATCCTGCGATCGTGATCGGCAAGCAGACTCTCAATGTATCTTGCCATTGGCGTTGAGGCTTCGGCAGCAGAGGTTGTTGTGGAGGGGGCGCAGGTGAGTGCAACGCTGTTAGCGATTCCCTACGGGATAGCTTCGCTTCACGCAAATCCTGCAACACTTCAGCAACAGATTGATAGCGCTCGTTAAAGTGGTAGCGCACCATCTTATTTAAAACTTTTTTCAGCTTGTCGCTAATTTGTACCATCGGGCGATCGTCACTTGAGTAGTGCCAGACGAGTTCCCCAGTTTTTTTATCATTAAAAAAGTCTTCAATATCTAAGCCGGCAAGCGCTTGAATGCCGATGATTCCTACAGCATAGATATCGCTGTTAAATCTTGGCTGATTTTTCCACTGTTCTGCCGGCATATAACCCTCGGTACCAATGGCACGAGTTTGAGTTATTTGACCGTTCTCGATCGCCAAAGTGCCGATCGCTTTTACCGCCCCAAAATCAATTAAAACAATTTTGCCGTCAAGTTGGCGCCGGATTAAGTTTGACGGTTTAATATCGCGGTGAATAATACCTTGAGAGTGGACGACATCTAAAACGGACAAAATGTCCTGCAATAAATCAATAACTTCTGACTCCTTACACTGCCTGAGAGAAGCGAGTTCTTTGTTCAGCGGATTCCCTTCGATGTATTCTTGAATTAAGTAAAATTTTCCCTGTTCTTGAAAGTGCTCGATTAACTTGGGAATACGCGGACACTTATCGAGATACTTCAGGGTTTGAGCTTCTCTTTCAAATTGCTGTTGTGCTTCCTTCAACAGCCGCGGATCGTTAGATTCAGGAGGCTCAATTTCCTTGACGACGCACAGGGAATTTTCGGGGCTGCCTAAAGCGTCGTTAGCCGTATAGGTTTTAGCAAACCCTCCCTGCCCTAATTGACCGATAATTCGGTAGCGCTGGCGCAGAATATCCCCTGGCTGTAGGCACATAAATTCTCCGATTCCCCGACTGGCTGCACTCGTTGACGTTGATTTTACCATCGGGCGGGAACGGGTTTATATAGTTTACTCACGAGTATGTAACGTCCCCCTCTGGCGGTTCATGTACCGCGAGCGAGGGCGGCTAACGCCAGAAAATTGAATCAATCGGAAATGAGTTCAATTGCAGTTTAAACCTGCCGCTGCCGCTGTCGGATACTTGACCGGAACAAAAGTGAGGCCGAACTGCTCTTTTGGACACTCTACAATATGCACCAAATCGCTGGGAGGATTTTTGCGATTGCCATTTTCCGGCGAGTTAAACTGAATGGTTCCTGTTGCTCCCCAAGCGCTAAAATCTGGAGATGAAAGCGTTTTTTGCATTCCTTCGCGACTGGGTTCCTGCTGCATTTCTAATGCTTTTATAAGTGCGCGGGCTGCATCGTAAGCCGAAGCTGTACGGGTATTTACCTCTCCTCCCCACAGCGAGCGAGCCTGTTGAGGAAATTCTTTGTTGGGACTGTTTAAGGGATGCCAGCCGACAGATAAGAGGAGTTTTTTAAACGACTTTTGCTGCCGCTGGGATGCAAGTTCTAAAGTTCCAGATCGCATCAGCGTCCATGCCCCGACAATCCAATTGCGATCGTCGTTAACTTTCATTATTTCAACGGCGTTGTTTAGGGAGTTCGTAACTTGAGCGTCTGGAACTAACGCGATCCCAGTTTCTCCCTTTGCCTCGATCTCCTTTATTGCTCTTTGGGCGTTGAAATCTTTTTTAGATAAATCGAAATCACGAATTCGGACTATTTTCCCCCCTTTGCTGTCTCCAAAATATTTTGTGAACTCTTGCTTAAAAGATGCGCTGAAGGGATTTTCCTCATTGTATAAAATTGCTGCTTTTTTGGTCGTTTTTGCTAACAGGTAGTCCGCTAAATCTTTAGCTATTAAACTGCTCGTATATTGAGTCCGAAAGAAAAATCTTCTCAACTCATAGGTCAGTTCTTCTGTGGAAGCACCTGGAGATATCAAAACCAGATTATTGTCATTGTAAATATCTACCGTGGGCATCGTCATCTCGCTGTTAGTGTGACCGACAACTGCTAAAATATCCGGTTGATTTACCAGTAACTGTGCTTTTCGTTTTGCCTCTTCTTCATCGTTTGCATCGTCAGCAATAACTACTTTAAGTCCTTTGCCCTTAATGGCTTTACTTGGTAAAAAACCAAGACCTGGAAAGTCCAGATCGCTCCTAGAACTGGGCAGTCCCAAATTAACTTCTGTTTGCGCTTGAGCCACTCCGCGTAGAACCTCTTTTGCCCGATCGCCAAGGTGAGCAGGAGTGTCTGGATTTCTCGATCCGATGGGAAGGGCCACAGCAATTGTGTAATAAGGAGTCTTGCTGGCCTCCAGAAAAGCATTGTTCATGTAAACTAAAGTTTCTGGATCTTTGCCGTATTCTTTCTGCCACGATTCTTTGAAATTTTTCAAAGCAAGCTTTGAATTTGAAGCTGCAAACTCATCCACTCCTTTTTTCTTGAGCCGAGGACGAGAACTTGTAAAGAGAATTTCTTCTCCAGCACTTAAGCCATCTCTGAAGACTAAAGCAGTTTTTGATGAGAAAAAACTGTAATAAATCGCGCTCGCTCCAGCAGCAACGACGGCGATCGCGATCGGCAGTCGGACTCTCAATCTTTTCCAGATATTGGTGTCGGAGTTTAATTCCATCGAAGGCAGTTGAATAGGTGGTAACTGCACTACTGTTACCGATCGCAAATCCTGCAACACCTCAGCAGCGGATTGATAGCGATCGTTAAAGTGATAACGCACCATCTTATTTAAAATTTTTTTGAGTTCCTCGCTAATTTGTACCATCGGGCGATCGTCAGTTGAGTAGTGCCAGACGAGTTCCCCAGTTTTTTTATCATTAAAAAAATCTTGAATATCTAAGCCTGCGATCGCTTGAATGCCGATGATTCCCACAGCATAGATATCGCTGTTAAATCTTGGCTGATTTTTCCACTGTTCGGCCGGCATATAACCGTCTGTACCGATGACGCGAGTTTGAGTTATTTGACCGCCCTGAATCGCCAAATTGCTAATACCTTTGACTGCCCCAAAGTCAATCACCGCAATTTTGCCGTTTTTTTTGCACCGGATTAAGTTTGATGGTTTTAAATCGCGGTGAATAATCCCTTGATCGTGGACGAAAGCTAAAACGGACAAAATGTCCTGCAATAAATCAATAACTTCTGACTCCTGAAACTGCCTGCCTGAACCGATTTCTTTGTTCAGCGGATTTCCTTCAATATATTCTTGAATTAAGTAAAATCTTCCCTGTTCTTGAAAGTGGTCGATTAACCTGGGAATGCGCGAGCACTGCTCCAGAGATATCAGGGATTCAGCTTCTGTTTCAAATTGCACCTGTGCCCTGTGCAAAACATCGGGATCGTGAGATTGAGGCGGCCTAATTTCCTTGACGACGCACAGGGGATTTTCGTCGGGTTCATGTAGATCGACAGCCCTATAGGTTATGGCAAACCCTCCCTCCCCTAATGGAGCGATTATTCGGTAGCGATCGCGCAGAATATCCCCTGGATTCAGACACATAAATTGTTCTATCCCCTCGAATCGCTGCACTCGTTGGTGTCGATCGTACCACAAATATGACTTTTATGAACTCAAAGTTATGACTTTTATGAACTCAAAGTTCTGAATTTATGAATAGACTTTGAGATTGGCTTATTTAATAATCTTGGCATCTGAGATTTTACGGAGAAGATATTTTATGGCTTTACAAAGAGACCCATCAGGATCGTCGCGCTTCTTTGGCGACAATACATCCGAATATGTAGATTTACGGATCGGAAGTGGAGGAATTTCCTCTGGGGGAGTTTTGATGTTCGGAGGTGACGATACAATCGATGGCGCAATAACCAACGATTTGATCTTTGGCAATGAGGGGGAAGATATTATCAGTGGGGGTTTTGGCAACGATTCTTTATTCGGAGGAAAAGGAAGAGACTCCATGCTTGGAGAAGAGGGAAATAATTTTCTCAACGGGGGTCAAGATGCAGATTTTCTTATAGGTGGTGCGGGAAACGATATTCTATTGGGCGGTAAAGGCAATGATTTATTAGCCAGCGGTAACGGAAATGACACTCTGGTGGGAGGTTTAGGTCGCGACTTTTTAGCAGGTTTGGGTTATAATAATTCAATCAAAATCGAAGGCAGCAACTTGTACGTCCTCCAAGCAGAACCCGGAGTGACTAATATCAATAATGTCGATTTCATTACAGCTTTCAGACCCGCTTTCGATAAAATTGGATTAGCAGACGGTTTGACGGTTAACGATGTAGTTTTGGAAAGCTTGACAAATGTGACAATCTTACTCTCGTTTGACGTTCCAGAAGCAGGGAAACCCCGGGTATCCCCATCAATCTTAAATCCTGCACCGATAGTTACTTCAGGGACTCTAATCAAAGTCAGAAATTCTGGCGATTTAGTAGGTTTTTTTGAAGGTGTAACGCCAGCTCAACTCCAAAACAGTATTATCTCTGCTCAGGGATTCTAAGCTGTACAATGCGTTGCAAGGCATCCTGCAAAAGCTTAAATCCAAGATTGGACAGAGAAATAGTAATCTGCAACCAGCGGTACAAAAATACTACCGGTCAATCGCTAGCTGCTGTTTCCAATTTCTCTCCAATCCTCGGTTCAGTACCCTTCAACAACCGCTGAATATTGCTCCGATGCCGCACAATTACAAACACGCCGCCCGCAATTCCAAACAATACATAAGCCAGCGGCTGATGTAAAGCAAACATCAATCCAGAAACGCTAATTGCTCCGATAATCGAGCTTAAAGAAACAATTCGCGAAACCGCAAATACTATCCCGAAAATTCCGAAAGTTCCCAAACCAACGGGCCAGTACAAACCCAGCAAAACTCCCAAACTCGTAGCCACAGATTTACCCCCCGTAAACCCCAGCCAGATTGATTTGCTGTGGCCCAAAACAGCCGAGAAACCCGCCAAAGTTGCCATCCAAGGGAGGAGAGTTGCAGTATTTTCTAAACCTGCCGCGGTTGCTAGCTGGCTGGTAAAAGTGAGAGAGTAAATGTAGCGGATTAGGACGATCGCACTTACCCCCTTCAACACATCAACCAACAAAACCCCCAACCCCGGCCACTTCCCCAAAGTCCTCAGTACGTTAGTCGCACCAGTCGAACCCGAACCAACCTCTCGAATATCAATTCCCAGCATCCATTTCCCCAAGGCGTACCCAGTCGGGATCGAACCCAGCAGATAAGCTGCTATTAGCAATGCGCCATTTAAAATTATCCAGCTAGCCATTTTTTAATTTGAGATTTCCTGTACTTTTAAAATTTGCAACCTTTCCCCTAGCATAATTAGCAATTAGCAATTACTAATTAGCAATTACCAATTACCAATTACCAATTACCCCATCAAAAATCCTTAGCAGTCGTCAAAGTTTGCGGATCGGCAGCAAAGGCCAACCATAACGGAAATTGCAGGATTGACAAACTAATTAAATCCTCAGTTTCATCAATGACAATTAGTGGCAATTTGCCATCTTTCACCAGTCGATCGGCTTTTTGAGCCAAAGCCTCCGCAGACTCAAACATAATAATCCCCCTTTCCGGGCCAAAATCGCTGCGAGTAATGCCCAAACAGTCCTGCAAACCCCGGCGCCACTCTCCCAAACGTTCGGGACTGTTGGCGAGCACCAAAGTCCGCACCCGCCCGCCGTAGACGCTTCTGAGTACAGAAATAATAGTCGAAGTAATCAAGATATTTTGCAAGCGCGAACCCATAGTCCGCAAAGCACCCCTTCCTCCTTGGGTGAAAAACCAGTTAGAAACTCGTTCCGCGTGGATGGGTTCAAAAGTGCGGCGGAGTTGCCAAGGCGGGCCGTAGTAGTCGGGGACAGTGCGGTATTGATCGAGGGTGCGGCGAATTTGTTTGGCTTGTTCTTGAAATCCCTGTTCGGCAAATTTGGGATTTACCGGTGCTGAGGATTGAGACTCCTCAGCAGCAGTTCGCTGTGGTGTCTCTTGCACTGGCGGTGTCAAATCTAAGAGTTCGGCGGTAGCGGCCAAATCCTGCAAACTCCCTACTAAATAGTCTTTGAAACCCTGAACTCGAATTGCTAAATCTTGGGAAACGCCGGCAAAAGTGGTTCGCATTTCCTTTTGAATTCGATCGCGCCGGCGTTCTAGTTTTTCTACTTCGATTTGTAGCGCTTGTTTGCGCTGATCTAGTTGAATCAAGCCGTCTTGTACCAAACGCCCGATCGATGATTGAGCCTGGCCCAACGCTTCTATAGCATTGGCTTTGTCGGCTTCCAAGGCGGCAATTTTTTCAGTCAAAGCTTGTTCTTGCTGCTGCAATTCTTGGACTCTCTCTGCCAACTGTTCGGTAACATTTTCTGGGATGTGCGTTACCGTTTCTGGGATTGCTGTTGGCTGGGAGTCTGTGGGAGGCTCGATTTGAGCGATCGGACTTTCTGATTCGGCATCGGCGGTGTTGGGTGGAATTTGGGCGATGGCGCCTGCTTCGTCCACGAATTGGGCGATTTCGGCATCTTCCTCGTCCAGTGGCTGGTCTGTTTCTGCCGGGAGTTGGGCTGGCAGTTCATTTTCGTCGAGCCACAAATCCTCTGTTTGAGATAGAAGTTGGTACTCCCTCTCATTCACGGGTAAATCGACTTCGCCGTCACCGCTTGGCGCGGCTGGTTGTGGTTGCGGTTCTTGAGTTGGAGATGGGTCTGAATTCATGGGAAATTTGGTTCGGCGTAGGGCACGGAAAAGTTAAAAATTTAAAATTAACAACTTTTTTAGTCTTGACGGGGACAGCGCTGTTCTAAGCAGGTCTGTAGCATTTTACGATCGAACAGAACCGGCAGAAAGTGAATGCTGTTAATTTCTTTGAAATAGAACAAAATCGGCACCGCGGGCCAAAATATCCGCCAATTTTGCCATTCTCGGTAAGGAAAGCGGCGGATTAAGTTGGACGATCGATAAATGTCCAAATCTGTTGGGGTAAATTGCAGCCGGATGGTGGCGGCTTGGTACATCAGAAACAAGCCGAACAGCGCAAGTGGCAAACTTGCCCACTTCTGCACGAACAGCAGCGGTAGGGCCGCCAGTACCAGGACTAGGGGAATGGCATAACTCGGGGCGAGTTCGATCGTACTTGCCGGCGCAGTCGAAGAGGCAGTGCTATTCACGGGTTTAAGTTAAACGAATTTTGTCAATACTTTATATTTTACCGTTTCCTAGCTTACAAGCCTTTGAGTACGCTAGAGCCCGTCCCCTGAAACATCAGCCAAGTCAGGAAAAAGTTCACAATAAAAATAGCCAGTAAAGCCGTCACCACCGCCGTAGTAGTCGATTGGCCGACGCCTTTTGCCCCGCCAGTGGTGGTCAAACCCCAGCTAGTGCCGATTACAGCAATCAAGCCACCGAATACAAAAGCCTTAATGGCCGCGCTGCAAATATCCCACAGACTCAGGAAATTGCGGACTGATTCTAAAAACACGCTTTGAGAGATGCCGTACATTGTCGTAGCAATCAGCAGTCCGCCGGCGATGCCGGTGACGAGACACATGATAGTTAAAATGGGCAGCATCAAGCAGCAAGCAATGACGCGGGGAATTACTAAATAGTCGATCGGGTCTGTTCTGAGCATCAGCAGGGCATCTATCTGTTCTGTTACCTGCATCGTGCCGATTTCCGCTGCAAAAGCCGAACCTACCCGTCCCGTCACGATTACGGCTGTTAAGACGGGGCCGAGCTCGCGCGTCAAAGACAAAGCCAAAACGCCACCGACGACATTGCCTGCACCGAGGTTAATAAACTCCCTCGCTACCTGAATAGTAAATACCATGCCGACAAAACCCGCAGTCAGCAAAGCAATCAGCAGAGATTCCGGGCCGACTGCTGCCATTTGGTCGAGGGTGTTGCGGCGGTGAATTTTGCCCTTCAGCAAGTGCAGCATGACTTGGCCGCCCAATAAAGCTGCTGCCAGCAACCGCTGACTCCACAAACTGAGGCTGGAAGATGTAGTGGTGCTCAAGGGGATTTCGAGTATAGAACAACTGCAAAAAATGAAATTTATCTACAAATCTTAAACAAGTTTTTTCTCTAACATTTAAGATTTCTGACAGAACCGGCCACTGAGGGCGATCGCTGCCTATTGTAGAAAAGGACAAGTTTTGTTTGCTTGTACCTTTCGGCAGTTTAGCTGAATTTACTGACTCTTATGAGCATTTTTCCCAATTTTCTTCGCTCTGTACTGCTGACGGGCCTGTTGAGCTTTGTCGCCCCCTTATTGTTAATCGGCGGGGGATTGACTAGCTTTTCCCTGATTGGCTTCGTGCCTGCTCTCCAAGGAGTTGGTCGTTCTGGAGAAGAGCTGATTTTGCAGTTCTTAGCTACTTTCGGCAGCGGCTGTCCCCTCCAGGGTTTTTTCGTTATCGGTCTAACTTTTGGTTTGGTGGGTGCTTTGTTTGATACCTACGCTTCTTATCAGCATTCGCGGTGGAGTTAATCGAACCTTCGATTTTAGATTTTAGATGGGAATTCCTCGCTCGAATCTAAAATCTAAAATTGCTGGGTTCCGGTTGGATCGGATACCCGCCCCTTTTGATGATTTTACAATATCGATCGCGAATGTTCGGAAATGCGATCGCTCTTTTTGCGGAAAACCGAATCCCCCAGTTTCGGGAGCTGGAATATATTAAATACAAGTTGAGTCAAGTGTTTCTCAACCTCTAAAAATTTCAGATAGTCGAGGTATTAGTTATGGCACTTATTCGTTGGGAACCTTTGCGGGAAATGGACTCCTTGCAGCGAGAAATGAATCGGTTGTTTGATAGCTTGACTCCGGCAACCGATCGCGGATCTAACGGTTCTGCTTTTCTACCCCCCGCCGAACTCGAAGAAACTCCCGAAGCCATCCACCTTAAATTAGAAGTTCCGGGCATGGAAGCTAAGGATTTGGACGTACAAGTAACCGCACAAGCTGTTGCTATCAGTGGCGAACGCCGTCTGGAAACTAAGAGTGAAGATCAAGGCATGACTCGCTCTGAGTTCCGCTACGGTTCGTTCCGCCGGGTGATTCCCCTACCCGCACGGGTTCAAAATGACAGCGTAGAAGCTGAGTACAAAAATGGAGTTTTGCACCTGACTTTGCCCAAAGCGGAAGCCGAAAAGAACCGCGTGGTTAAAGTTCAACTCGGCTAATAAATAATTGTTGGCTAATTGCTGATAAATAGGGCGTGCGGTGCGCGCCCTATTTGTTTTGGGAATTGGGAATTTGTAATTGGTAATTGCGCCGAAAAGCATTGGGCATCGGTAATTGGCGATTGCGAGTTTGAGGAAGGATTCTTCCTTCTTCCGACTTCCATCGGACTGACATCTGTTACATCCGTTACATCCGTTACATCCGTTACAGAATCCGTTGCCGAACTTCCTTCTTCCTTCTTCCATCCATCCGTTACATCCGAAGAAAGCGAATCCGTTGCCGAACTTCCTGGTTCCGATTCTTCAACCGTGCTAAACTCCAATAAGCAATGGTTGGTGAGGAGACTTGCGTGCCGAGTCAGGGAGTTGGAGGAAATGGAATTGCATCTGAGTTTGGAGACTTAACCGGGATGACTCGCCAAGAAGTCGATGACTTTTTGCGCGGATTGGGTGCAGAAATCAGAACTACTGACGGAGGTTATCTTGAATACGAATTTGCCGATCGTTCGCGAGTCAATATCCGTCCTGATGGTGAAGTTGTACGCACCCCAGCTCCCAGATACGGTTCAGATGGCCGAAAAATAAACAAAGGTTTGCGTCTTGACAAAGATGGCAGCTTGGTCAAAACACGCGATGAATTTGGCAATAAGATTCCTGGGACGCACAATACTGGAGAAAAAGTGAGTAATTAATATGCCCGATGACTACAACTTGCTTAATTTAGGTGGACTTACATCCCTCATCACAAATGTCAATGTGTCTTTGTGGGGGAATGAAATTTTATTTGAATGTATTTACGATCCGACAGGCGATCGATTGCCTTATAGCATAGTATTTCATGACTGCCGAGACATCAGTTGGGAGGTGTTCCATCCTGAAGATGTCAAAGATCCTGAAGCTGATTTGATTGGTTTTCATTTAGGTGAGGACGCGCACCGGAAAGCAGCTTTAATTCATACTGACATTTTTGAAATTTCAATTTTGTACGGCAGTTTTAGCATTCAAAAGGGAGAAAAACTAAATTCTGAAGATTTAGAGACAGAGGTTTTGGTATCACCAGCGCAAGCAGTCGTTTAGTAATTTCGATGTTAGCTGTGAGATTTTAGATAAAAGACTTGGGAATGAGTTGAGAAACAGAGGTTTTGGTATCACAAGCGTATTGCGTAGCTACTTGCAAAAGGTAATGTGCTAAACTCGAAAAGGCAATGGTTGGTGAGGAGACTTGCGTGCCGAGTCAGGGAGTTGGAGGAAATGGAATTGCATCTGAGTTTGGAGACTTAACCGGGATGACTCGCCAAGAAGTCGATGACTTTTTGCGCGGACTGGGTGCAGAAATCAGAACTACTAGAGATGGTTATGTTGCATATAAATTTTTTGATAAGTCAACAGTAATGATCCGTCCTAACGGTGAAGTGATTAGAACGCCTGCACCGAAATATGGCTCAGATGGGAGAAATATCAACAAAGGTTTCCGTCTCGATAGAGATGGTAATTTATTGCGAACGCGAGATGAATTGGGTAATTTAATTCCAGGTACTCACAATACGGGAGAAAAATTAAATGAGTGATTGGAAGGATGACTATAACTTGCTTGGATTGGGTGGTTTTACATCTTTAATCACAAAAGTAAACGTATCTTTATGGGGAAACGAAGTATTAATTGAATGCGTCTACAATCCCGAAGAAAGATTGCCTTATATGCTGGAATTCAAAGACTGTCGCGATATCAATTGGACTGTACACGATGAAAAGGCAGTTAGCGAACTGGAAGCTGAATTCTTCGGAATTTCTTTGGGCGATGCCGAACACCGCAAGCCTGCGGTGATTACTACAGACATTTTTGAAATTTCAATTTTGTACGGCCGTTTTAGCATTCACAAGGGAGAAAACCTCAATGGTGAAGTAGCAGATTTAGAAACCGAGGTTTTGGTATCACAATCGCCAGCAGTCTTGTAGCAATTGAAAAGCACCGCGCCGTTAAATTCCCAAGCGGTTAGTAATATTATATCTGGTAAAATAACTATTACAGGACTTACGCACTCCGACTCCTCGAAACTGGGTTTTTTACCTAATCGGCGGGTTTTAACGCGTCTTTTCGTAAAAAAACCGGTTTCTGCGCCCCCATGCGTAAGTCCTATATTATTAGGTTTGTAGTGAGGACTGAAGTCCTCATCAAAAATCTGAGGATTGAAGTCCTCACTACAAAAGAATTACCAATTTTTCAAAAAAGACATTAGGTATTGTTGCCCGCCTCAGTTTACGATACTTAATAGAACTTTTTTCCCAGATGAGGTAAAACACAATGCCTGATATTGTTGATATTGCCGTAGGTGCGGGTTCGTTTCAAACCCTGGTAACGGCGGTGCAAGTAGCTAATTTAGTAGACGCGCTCAAAAGTCCGGGCCCTTTCACTGTCTTTGCACCCACTGACGATGCTTTTGCCAAATTGCCACCGGGAACTATCACAACCTTAGTGCAGAACGTTCCCCAACTGACTAGGATTTTGATGTTTCATGTCGTATCAGGGAAGTTTATGAAAGCTGATTTGGCCAAACTCGGTTTTGTTACTTCCTTGGAAGGTTCGCCGATTAAAATTGATTGTTCTGACGGTTTTGAGGTGAAAAATGCTACAGTTGTCGCTGCGGATATCGAAGCTGATAACGGCGTCATCCATGTGATCGATAATGTGATTTTAATGGGGTAGTTTCACCGTCCATTGATTTTCGATTTTCGATTTTTGATTGACTCAACACATGAATTTGAGGGTTTGAACTTTGGTCTAAAATGTGTTGAGTTCGATCGCGGAAGTCGCAGCTTGCATCTGTGTTTGGGTGTGAGCTTAAGTGTCGCAGCGGGAGCGAGAACTTGCATTGAGCAGTGTCTCTTTGCTCCCGATCTCGCCTTTTTTTTAGCGGTTGAAGGTAATATAAATATAAAACCGTTGTCTTTTCGCCGGATATATTTTAAGATGATTGTTTACAAAAATTTGAAAATCAATAATTATAATATAAGCAAACCAGTTTGGTTAGCACTATGCAAATCCTAGCCGCCAGCCTCAAAGCAAAAGTCCGCCAGCGTACCTTGGAACTGCAAGTTCTCAACGAACTTACTGCAAAAGTTCAAGCAGCTCTCAGTGCGGATGAAATTTGGTCTGCGTGTCTGGCATATCTCGATCGCCTCATTCCCACAGAGGCGATCGCAATTTTGACGCTACCGGACGATCGACTATACCTGGAACACTCACAGCCCTTAACTGCTAGCGCCAAAGCCGAAATTGAAGGGCGCTTGCAAGCTGCTCGTGCTGAATGGCTCGCCGGCAATCGGGACTGGGCGCACAACATCGCTCCGCCACCAATTGCTCAGTTTCAGTCGGTCTTGATGGCACCAGCCAACCCGGATGAAAGTGAAGAATTGTTGGGAGTATTTTTCATTGGTGCAGAACAGGCAACTGCTTTTAATTTGGAACACCTTTGTTTGCTCCACACGGTCGCTCAAATTTGTGCAAAACAGTTAGTTATTTTAGCAGCTAAAACGACCACTGTCAAGGATAAACTTAAAAATAATTTTGCTCTGGATTCGCAAAGTCAAGAACTATTGTTGCGGGCTGTAATGGACGCGGCCCCGGACAGAGTTTTTGCGAAAGATAGAAATTTTAGATACATTTTTGTCAATCAAAGTTTTGCTGAATATTTGGGGAAAAATGTTGAGGAAATTATCGGCAAAGATGATATTGAATTAGGGTTTTGTGCCGAATTAGTATTTGGCGATCGCAACGGCAAAATTAGGAGCATCCGCGAGGACGATCGAGCTGTGCTGGCCGGGGAGAGGGTTCGCAATCCCTACCAGGCGATCGTCTTTGAAGGTGGCAAACAGCACATCTTTGACACGCAACAAGTGCCACTGTGCGATGCAGAGGGTAATATATTTGGGGTTTTGGGTTTTTCTAGAGAGATTGGTCAATTGCAGGCCACAGATGAAGCCAGGAATCAAAGCCAAGCCCAACTGCAAAAAATTACTGCTAGCGTACCCGGTACGGTATATCAAATTGACTTGCATCCAGACGGCTCAATGGCCTTCTCGTTTGTGAGCGCGGGCTGCCGAGAATTGTATGAAATAGAACCAGAGGCGGCTCAGCAGAATTTTAATGTAATTGTTGACATGATTCATTCCGAAGATCGAGATGATTTTCTCAACTCGGTGACGCTTTCTGCTGAAAATTTGCAGCCTTGGCGGTGGGAAGGAAGAATTGTCACTCCGTCAGGAAAACTTAAATGGGTGCAAGGAGCTTCCCAGCCAGAATTCCAAGCATCGGGGGAGATAGTTTACTACGGCTTGTTCACGGATATTAGCGCCCGGAAACAAGCTGAACTGAAGCTGCAACTTTATCAACAAATCTTTTTGAAATCCAACGATGCGATCGCGATCTTAGACCCCCAAGGCTATTACTTAGAAACAAATCAAGCTCACACTGCTTTGCTGGGTTACAGTGCATCGAAATTGTGGGGGAAAACCCCGGCCACTCACATGGGAGAACAGGGATTTGCCTCGGTAATGCAAAGCTTGGGAGAAACTGGGAGTTACCGAGGCGAAATGACCTGTATTAAGGCTGTGCAAGAAGGAACAGTTGAGGTCGAGGTTTCGGCTTTTGCGGTTCTCAATGATGCTGGGGATGTAGTTTGTTATGTAAGTGTCAAAAGAGACATCAGCGAACGCAAGCGAGCTGAGGAAAAACTAAAACTTTACCGAGAAATATTTTTAAACTCCAACGATGCGATCGTCATTATCGATGCAGACGGGTTTTTCCTCGAACAAAATCTTGCTCACCAAACGCTTCTAGGATACACAGACGCGGAATTAGAAGCAGAAGCTTCGCCGCTGGTTGCGGGGGATCGCTTTTTGGCAATTGCCCAAAGTTTAGCAAAAACAGGAAGTTTTCGGGGCGAAATTACTAACTCCACTAAAAAAGGCCAGACGCTGGCGATCGACGTTGCGGCATACTCTGTGATTAACAACGCCGACGATGTAATTTGTCATGTCTGCGTCAAGCGCGACATTACCGAACGCAAAAAAGGAGAAGAAGAACGGCAAAAATTTGTGTCGCTGATTGAAAACAGCAGCGATTTTATCGGTATGGCTACCCTAAAAGGCAAAACGCTGTTTGTCAACGAAGCCGGACGAAAACTGGTGGGTGTAGAGAATCTTTCACCAGTGCTTTATACGGAGATATGGGATTATATTGGACCCGATTTTCAACAGAAATTCAGACAAGAGATTTTACCAACAATTATCAGTCATGGCCAGTGGCAAGGCGAAGGTCAAATGCAGCACTTGGGCACCGGACAACCCATTGATGTTGTGATGAATGCTTTTCTGGTCAAGCACCCTCAAACCACCGAACCGCTGTGCTTTGCTGCGGTAATTCGCGATGTCACCGAACGCAAGCAAGCTGAGAGAATGCTGCAGGAACAAGCAGAACAAGAACGGCTGGTTTCGGCGATCGCCCAGCGAGTCCGGCAGTCTCTCAACCTCACTCAAACTCTGAGCACTGCTGTACAAGAAGTGCGGCAGTTGCTGGCCACTGACCGCACCGTAATTTATCGTTTTGAGTCCGAGGAAACAGCGCTGGTTGTTGTGGAATCTGTAGGGGATGATTGGATGCCCCTGCTGGGAAGAAAAGTTCAAAGAACATCCTTTGGGGAAAGTTTTGTATGGCTGTACAGTCCAGGAACAATTCAAGCAATGGCAGATATTTATACTGCCAATTTGAGCGAGGAACACCGAGATTTACTTGCTAGTTTGCAGGTAAGGGCTAATTTAGTTGTACCAATTTTTATAGGGGATGAAAGTCAGGGGTTGGCAGCCGAATATTCGCTGGAAACTCGAAGTGAACTGCCGGGAAGGAGTTTGGAAACGAGTCAAAATCGGTTGTGGGGATTGCTGATTGCCCATCAGTGCAGCGCTCCGCGTGTTTGGACTGATTCAGAGATGGATTTGCTGGGAAGGTTGAGCGTGCAGTTGGCGATCGCCATTCAGCAATCTACTCTTTTTGAACAAGCGCAGCAGGCCCGAGAAGCAGCCCTAGAAGCGTCTCGAATGAAGTCGCTATTTTTAGCAAATATGAGTCACGAAATCCGTACTCCGATGAATGGAGTGATGGGGATGACTGATTTGCTGCTGAAAACGAATCTTACTCCCGAACAGCTTGACTTTGTACAGACGCTGAAACTCAGCAGCCAAAATTTACTCTCTATCATTAATGATATTCTGGATCTCTCCAAACTGGAAGCAGGAGAAATGCGGTTAGAAACAATCGAATTTAACCTCAGTATCTGTGTGAATGAAGTGCTGGATTTGTTAGCAACTCCCGCACAAGAAAAAGGTCTAGAAGTGGTGGCACTAATTGACAGCGACGTGCCGCTGCAAATTAAAGGCGATGCAGCGCGGTTGCGGCAAATACTCACTAATTTAATCAACAATGCTATTAAGTTTACAGAAGCAGGAGAAGTGGTAATTGAGGTTGCTAATGCTAGTAATCCTGGGGTGTGGGCAGCTAGCGATAATCAGAAAATTTTAGAGAATATCGAACCGTTAAAAATAGAAAACAATGACTCGATGCTCCTGCTGTTTAAAGTGACAGATACAGGAATTGGGATTGCTCCCGAAGACAAAAGAAAGCTGTTTCAATCTTTTACTCAAGTTGATGCCTCTACGACACGAAAATACGGTGGCACAGGTTTGGGGCTGGCTATTTCTAAGGAGTTGGTGGAGTTAATGGATGGGCAAATCGGTGTGGAAAGTACCCCTGGTCAAGGCTCGACTTTTTGGTTTACTGTGCCGACAGTTACGGAAAATTTAACTGCTGTCGGAACAGCGTGTGACGTGAATTTTGAAACGGTGCTGGCGGGGCGAAAAATGTTAGTTGCCAGCGACAAGCCGACAGTGCGAAAAGTGCTAGTGAGAATGGCTGTTTTGTGGGGAATGGAGGTTGAGGAGGTTGAGAACGGTTGGATGACGATCGCATCTCTGTACAAAGCTGTTAGCGTTAATTCCCCTTACGATATCGTTTTGGTTGATATTCAGTTGCCGGAAATGGTGGCGGGAAGTCTCGAACGCTTGAGGATTTCTGAGCCGGCAATGCAGCAGACGCATTGGGTGGTGCTGACTTCAATGACTCAGCTTGGAGAGGCGAAACGCTTGGTAGATAGCGGTTTTAGCGGGTATTTAACTAAACCTGTTAAAGCTCACCGACTATTTGATTGCTTGGCGAATGCGATCGCCCCGATGACGCCGATTGATGAGCCTCTGGCAAATTCAACGCCCAATCGAGCCTCAGCTATTGACAACCGGGAGTTAGCAAGTTTAAAGATTTTGTTAGTTGAAGATACTCCCATCAATCAAAAAGTTGGTCTGAATCAACTCAGAGTTTTGGGATGCGCGGCGGATGTCGCGAATAACGGCGCAGAGGCGCTATCTATGGTTGCTCTGAAAAAGTATGACATTGTGTTGATGGACTGTCAGATGCCGGTTTTGGACGGTTACGAAGCAACGCTGGAATTGCGTCGCCGGGAAGCTGCAGATGTTGCTGCTGGGAAGATGGAGTCGCATCAAAAGACGGTGGTGATTGCGATGACGGCGAATGCTTTGAAGGGCGATCGGGAAAAGTGTCTGGCGGCGGGCATGGACGATTATATTAGCAAACCTATTGCGATCGAAAAGTTAAAATCGGTACTAGAAAATTGGTCGGCCAAGCTAAAAATTGGAACTCCCAAGTTTAATGGCGAGGAACTTCAAAATTCTGAGCCAGATATCGAATCGGTAGTCGATATGGCACGTTTGCACGAAATTTCTGGCGCTGATTTAGAGTTTGAGCGGGAAATACTGCAAGCTTTTGTGGTGGATACTGCTAGTTATTTAGAAGCTGCTAAGGGGGCGATCGCCTCGGGAGATATGGAGGCACTGGCGCGTCACGCTCATCAAATTAAAGGTGTCAGCGCTACCGCGGCGGTGCGGTTAATGCCCGATATGGCAGATCAGCTTCAAAGTGTGGCCGACTCAAATGATTTGGAGGGGGCTACAAAAATCATCGCTGAATTAGAAATAATTCTGGCGCGGGTTCAAAAGTTTGTGGCGGCTGAGTAATCAATAAATTTTCTTTTGAACTGACATCTTGCAGCAATATCAATAAGAGGATTTTTCGTGGGGTCGGGCGGGTTTATAGAACCTATTTGCAAGCTTTAAGGCTGTTGGCGAACCCGCCCCTACGGCTAATTGAGAATGGTGCAAGATCTCAGTTTGAACCGGGCGATCGGGCCCGATCGCGGATCGAAAGCATCCAGGATACCCGCCACGTGATTCATCCGTCCAGAAATAAAAAACCTGTATCCGATAAACTTGCCCCCGAATTTATCTCGCGCAAGTCAATGCTTCAATTCTAAAATCTAAAATCTAAAATCTAAAATCGATTGACGGCTCTTGGCAGCCCCCACGAGCTATAGTCTGTAAAGATTTTTAATGTTTTATCAAGATTTTGGTCTCAATGTGACAATATTCGGAACTCTTATAACATCTTGTGTGTTGTAGCTTATGGCACTACTGTCTTAAGTTATTGTGGTCAAATATAAAATAATCATTAAGCCGATGGTTATGAGGGTGCTTTTCGTCTATCGGCTTGAGACACCAAGACCAGCTTTTCGCTATGCCCGCCCATTAAGTGCGTATTTACGCTCAACGAGGTTTTATGACTCCAGTCATGTTACGCCAACTCTGGTCATTAATTGAGACCACCCAAGCTACTCTGTTAGTCAATTTAGACGATGCCACCCTGGTACAGTGGCTGCTGAAACAGTTAAAGACGAACTCTGCGCTCAATGGCAAAGAAGCAGATTTGTTGGACGAATACATCCAGTCTCGGCTGTGCCTAATCCGCGATTTAGCTGAGCAGCGGCTGGCACCAGAGCTAATGTGAGCCAATTCAATCAAAATCGGATAAATATTCCAGGGAAAGGCGACGATCGCTCGCGCTGGGCAGAAATAGCAGAAAAGAAACCGGGTTTCAGGGATAAATCTTAGGTTTGACGACCAGATCTCCAGCCAGAAACCGGGTTTCTAACTCTGGGCTCCCAGTTTGCTCAAAAAAAACAGGCGGGTAGTCGGTGCAGTTGTCGCTGTGCAGCAACGGATGCAGAACGGCTAATTTGAAACCGGAGGCTGTGTAGATCGCCGATCGCCACAGTTCTGACAGCTACAAGGTAGGATTGTCAGGAAAGCGTTCTATTAAAATCTATGCGTAAATGGGGATTTCTGCTACTAGCAAGTGTGTTACTTGTGGCACCGTTGGCGTCTTGTAGGGATCGATCGGCACAAACCGGACAAACAACAGCAACAACTGCAGCGGGCGGCAACTCGCAACAAGGTTCCAGCCGGATAGATACAATTGTCAGCCGCGGCAAACTGATTTGCGGCGTCAGCGGCGAACTGCCGGGTTTTAGCTTTGTAGACGAAAAAGGCAAATATTCGGGACTGGATGTGGATGTGTGCAGGGCTGTGGCGGCAGCAATATTTGACGATCCCGAAAAAGTCGAGTACCGAAAACTCAACGCTAAAGATAGATTTACAGTTTTGCAGGCCGGAGAAATCGACATTCTCAGCCGAAATACCACCTATACAGCGAGTCGCGACAGCACTACCGGACTGGAATTTGCCCCGGTGATCTTTTATGACTCTCAAAGCATCATGGTCAAAAAAGACAGCGGCATCAAAAGTTTAAAAGATTTTGCGGGCAAATCTATCTGCGTGCAGACAGGTACGAGCACCGAACAAAATTTGTCCGACCAAATGCGAAAAATAGGAGTTAAATACACTCCTGTCGTGTTTGAAGATGTGAATTCTACCTTTGCTACCTATCAAGAAGGTCGCTGTCAAGGTGTGACTGCCGATCGATCGCAACTTGTTTCTAAGCGCACCACTCTGCCGAATCCCGATAATAATGTTGTTTTGCCGATCGTGATGTCAAAAGAACCCTTAGCCCCAGCAGTAAAAAGCGGCGATCCTAAATGGTCGGATGCGGTGAGATGGATCGTTTTTGCGGCCATTGAAGCTGAAGATTTGGGAATTAATTCAGGAAATGTAGACAAAATTGTGGCAAGCACTACAGACCCCAGCGTCAAACGTTTGCTAGGAACAGAAGGAGATTTAGGTAAAGGTTTCGGACTCCCGAACGACTACGCCGTCCGCGTTGTGAAGAAAGTGGGGAATTACGGGGAAATGTACGATCGCAACCTCGGCCCCAAAAGTACACTCAAGTTAGAACGGGGTCAAAACAGACTCTGGAAAGATGGCGGTTTGCTTTACTCGCCGCCATTCCGCTAATTTTAGTTAACCGTTAACTGTTGACTGTTAACTGTTGACTGTTGACTGTTGACTGTTAACAGTCACGCACCAAAGCTATGTAGGGTGCGTGACGGTGAAAATCCCGATCGCCAATCGAGTAACTATCAAGTCATATCAAATCCGGTAGCATCGGAATTATTCATCTCTGTATTCTCTCCCTCTGCGTTCTCTGCGCCCTCTGCGGTTAAATCATTCCGATGCAACCGGAAACGATATCACGCACCAAAGCTCAATCTCGCCTGGATTTCCCAGCAGATTTATAAAATATAATTTAACTTATGAACCCAGAACCTCAACCGGGCAAAGCCCAGAAATTTCCCTATTTTAAAGATATATCAAAACTCCTGCGGGACGATCGCTTCTGGAAAATAGCCGGACAGGCGATCGCCCTAATTTTAGTAATAGTTGTGCTCGCGATTCTCGGCGACAATCTGGGCGCCAATTACTCGCAACTGGGGATTGCATTTGGATTTGACTTTCTCAATTCCCAAGCATCTTTTGACATCGGCGAAAGCGTGATTCCCTACAGTCCCGAAAATACTTACAGACAAGCTTATTTTGTCGGTTTAATCAACTCGCTGCGGGTGATGGGTCTCGGCATTATTTTCGCAACAGTTGCGGGTTTGACGGTAGGAATTGCGCGCCTTTCCGACAATTGGCTGCTGCGGAGTTTGGCTGGTTTGTATGTGGAAATTTTGCGAAATACGCCGTTATTGCTGCAATTATTTTTCTGGTATTTTGCCGTTTTCATTTCCCTGCCCAAACTCGAAGAGAATCAGCAGATGAGGGGGCCGATTTACTTGACAAATCGCGGCATTGCTGTACCAACGCCGGTGGCTTTGCCTGGTTGTGAGATTTGGTTGATTTTGCTAACTGTCGGAGTTTTGGTGGCGGTGGCGCTGTGGATGTGGCGGGCGCGGGTGATGGTGGAAGAAGCTAAGCCGGGAAGACAGTTGTTTTGGGCTCTAGGTGCGATCGGGCTAAGTGCAATCTTAGCTTGGATTATCACCAAAAATCTGCCTTTTCGCCTAGATGTTCCGCGCCTGACACCAGCATTGCAACTCGAAGGAGGATTAAAATTAACTCCAGAATTTGCAGCATTGGTGACAGGACTCAGCTTGTATACTGGCAGTTACATTGCAGAAATTGTCCGGGCCGGAATTCAGTCAGTATCGAAAGGCCAGTGGGAAGCGGGAAAGTCTTTAGGGCTGAAGTCTGGAACAATGATGCGGATGGTAATTTTGCCGCAAGCTTTGCGGGTGATTGTGCCGCCTTTAACCAGTCAGTATCTGAATTTAGCTAAGAATTCGAGTTTAGCGGTTGCGGTTGCTTATCCCGACGTTTATTTTGTGGTGGGCTCTCCGACGTTGAATCAGACCGGGCGGGCGATCGAAGCAATGTTAATTATCATGGTAACATATCTAACAATTAGTTTGATAGTTTCTCTGTTCATGAATTGGTACAATAAAACCGTACAAATCAAGGAAAGATAAATAGTTTAACTTTAATATATTTTAAGGGTGATAAAAGGAGAGCGCGTTAAATGGCATACAGTGACTTTAGCTTAGACAGAGTAACTAAAAATTTTGATTTAACGATTTCCGATAAAATTGATATGTTCGCTGCTGTCTCAGAATTAGAGCCGAGTAGGTTACTGGCAGAAATTCTCAAAGATAATGTACCCTTAGCATTGAGCAGCAACACTGAAAAAGCTCGATCGGAAATGATTATCGCACCGATTTTGATTGAGCTTAGAAAACAGTTAAAATTGGAAATTAGTTTGTTTTCGGGAATAGACTTTACAGTAGATGTTGAAAAAGGATTAAATGGGAGTTGCGATTTTCTGATCAGTCATTCCCCAGAATTACTAATTGTTAGAGCGCCAATAATCATCATTGTAGAAGCCAAGAAGGAAAATATCAATGGCGGATTGGGACAGTGCGTAGCAGAAATGTTGGCTGCTAGAATATTTAATGAACGTGAAGGCAACGAAATTCCTGCGATTTATGGGACTGTTACTACAGGTACTATCTGGAAATTCCTGAAGTTGCAAGAACAAATTATTGAAATTGATTTAGGTGAATATTACTTGAGAGATGTGAATAAAATTTTAGGAATCTTAGCGAACAGTATTAGAAATTAAGAAGAACTAAAAACTGATGGAAACAATACCTGTATTACCGCCCCCAGCCACCGAATCGCCTACTCCTTGGAATTGGGCGCGCAAAAATTTATTTAGTACCTGGTACAACAGCATTCTGACAGTATTTTGCGTAATTATCGCCTTCCAAACTATTAAAGGAATTATCGTTTGGGCAACAACAAAAGCTCAGTGGCGCGTTTTAGAAGCCAACTTGCCGCTATTTTTTGCAGGAAGATTTCCCCGCGAATCGTACTGGCGGCTGTGGATAGTATCGGCCATAATTGCCTTGTTGGGAGGATTAACTTGGGGAAACATTCAGCGGCAAGAACGTCTTTGGAATCCGCCTTTACTAATTATACTCGGTGCTGCGGTTGTGGGTGCGGTCATTTCGCCGATCGACCTCACCTCTCGCCTTTACCTGCTAGCAAATATTATCGCAGCCGCCGCCAGCTATGCCATCGGCAGGCAAATTAACCCAAAAATGATGGACTGGATGCCTGCAATTTGGGCTCTTTCCTTCCCCATAATTTTGTGGCTAATTAAAGGCGGGTTGGGTTTGACAGAAGTGTCAACAAATGATTGGGGCGGTTTAGTATTGACGCTGTTTTTAGCAGTTATTAGTATTGTGCTTTCCTTTCCTTTGGGAGTATTGCTAGCACTCGGCAGACAAAGTTCTTTGCCAGTTGTGAGATTGTTATCCACATTATACATCGAAATTATTCGCGGTTTACCATTAATTGGCATTTTGTTTTTAGGTCAAGTGATGCTGCAACTCTTCTTGCCGCCAGAATATCCGAAATTGGATAGAGTAATTAGAGCGATTGCTGGATTAACCTTATTTAGTGCGGCATACTTGGCGGAAAACGTGCGCGGTGGCTTGCAGGCCGTGCCCAGGGGACAAATAGAAGCAGCTAGGTCGATCGGGCTCAATACACCCCTGCTTACAATTCTCATTGTACTGCCTCAAGCACTGCGAATAGTCATTCCGGCGATCGGCGGTCAATTCATCGGATTATTTATGGATACTTCCCTGCTCTCTCTATTCGGAATGTTAGAATTAATAGGAATATCCCGCGCAGTTTTAGCAAATCCATCCTATATCGGCAGATACGCCGAAGTTTACATATTCGTCGGGATAATTTATTGGATATTTTGCTACTCAATGTCCCTAGCAAGCCGTAAAATAGAGCGAACTTTAGGCGTAGGTCAAAGGTGAAAAAAATCTGCGTTCATCCCCGTTCATCTGCGGTTTAAGAACAAAAAAATATGGAAACTAAACCCACAATCCCCGAACAAGTAATCATAGCAGAAAACGTCCACAAATGGTACGGACAATTTCACGTACTGCGAGGCGTCAGCATGACCGTAAACCGAGGTGAAGTCGTGGTCGTGATGGGGCCCTCTGGTTCGGGAAAATCAACGTTTATTCGCACATTCAACGCATTAGAAGAATACCAACAAGGTAAAATTACGATCGACGGCATCGAACTTTCCCACGACTTACGCAACATTGAGACAATTCGCAGCGAAGTAGGAATGGTGTTTCAGCAATTTAACCTGTTTCCCCACTTATCAGTTTTGCAAAACGTCATGCTAGCGCCAGTATGGGTGCGCCGCTGGCCGAAGAAAAAAGCCGAAGAAGTGGCAATGCAACTCTTAGAAAGAGTGGGAATATTGGAACAAGCAAAAAAATATCCCGGACAGTTGTCTGGAGGACAGCAGCAGCGTGTCGCTATTGCACGTTCTCTGGCCATGCAGCCTAAAATCATGTTATTTGATGAACCGACATCAGCATTAGACCCGGAGATGGTGCGGGAAGTTTTAGATGTAATGCGAAATTTGGCTCAAACGGGAATTACAATGGTGGTTGTGACTCACGAAGTCGGGTTTGCGCGCGAAGTTGCCGATCGCATTGTCTTGATGGATGGCGGCGTTTTAGTGGAAGAAGCGAAGCCGGAAGAGTTTTTTCAGAATCCGAAGGAAGAACGCACTCGCAAGTTTTTATCTCAGATTTTGTAACTGCTTTTTAAGTTTAGTCGGTGGGTTTGGCGACGGTAGCAGCAGTAAAAATAGACATAATTAAGGTAAAATAAAAGAGTGTACAATCAGTCTCTATTTTGCTGAGATAGCTTGCAATGCCATCCACAAAAACTCTGCCGTTAGTTAAAGACTCGGAACGCCTAGAAAGTCGCCTCAAAGAAATTCCGGCGGTTCCTGGTGTATATTTAATGCGAGACGAGAGCGATCGCATCCTTTACATCGGCAAATCAAAAAAACTCCGAAACCGCGTCCGTTCCTACTTCCGCGAAAGCCAAAATCTCAGTCCCCGCATCGCGATGATGGTGCAGCAAGTGCGCGAAATTGAATTCATCGCCACCGACACAGAAGCAGAAGCTTTAGCCTTAGAAGCAAACCTCGTAAAACAGCACCAACCTTACTTTAATGTCCTCCTCAAAGATGATAAAAAATATCCTTATTTGTGCATAACTTGGTCGGAGGAATACCCGCGCATTTTTATCACCCGCAAACGCCGCGCAGGTAATGCAAAAGACCGCTACTACGGCCCCTACGTCGATACAGGGGCACTGAGGAGTACGCTGCATTTAATTAAGCGGATTTTCCCGCTGCGGCAGCGCCCTCAACCGCTATTTAAAGACCGTCCTTGTTTGAACTACGACATCGGGCGCTGCGTTGGCGTTTGTCAAGGGTTAACTTCGCCTGAAGAATACCGGAAAATAATCCAAAAAGTAGCGATGATTTTCCAGGGAAGAACTCAGGAATTGCTCGACTTGTTAGCGCCGCAAATGGAACAAGCTGCCGAAGATTTAAACTTTGAAACGGCGGCGCGCATTCGCGATCAAATTAAAGGTTTGCAGTCTTTGAGTGCGGGTCAAAAAGTGTCTTTGCCAGACGATACTGTTTCCAGAGATGCGATCGCACTTGCGGCCGACACCCAGCACGCTTGCGTCCAATTGTTCCAAATTCGCGCTGGTCAATTGGTCGGAAGATTGGGATTTATGGCGGAAATACCCTCCCAACCCAGGGCGGGCACGGGGGCACCGCCCCTACAATCGAGGGGGGAAGAGTTATCTCAATCTCTTGTAAAAGATGGGCAAGAGTTATCTGAACTTTCTCTTTCCTCCCCCCCTTGGCAAGGGGGGGAACGAGGGGGGGTAGAGGCCGGAGCGATTTTACAGCGGGTGTTGGAAGAACACTATCAAAATGTTGAATCCGTAGAAATTCCCAGCGAAATTTCTGTGCAGTACGAATTGCCAGAAGGAGAAATATTAGCAGATTGGTTGAGCAACCGTAAGGGGCGAAAAGTTACCATTTTGACTCCGCAGCGGCAAACTAAGGCAGAGTTGATTGAGATGGTGGAACGCAATGCTGAGTATGAATTGGCGAGAATGCAAAGATTGAGCGATCGCAATTCTCAAGCAATGGAAGATTTAGCAGAAATTCTCGATTTGCCAGAAGTTCCTCGCCGCATTGAAGGTTACGATATTTCTCACATTCAAGGTTCTGACGCCGTAGCTTCTCGCGTCGTATTTATTGACGGTTTGCCGGCAAATCAACACTACCGCCATTACAAAATTAAAAATCCTGAAATTAAATCGGGTCATTCTGATGATTTTGCTAGTTTAGCAGAAGTTATCGGTCGCCGATTCCGAGGATTGAAGGAAGAAGAAAGTTCGGCAACGGATTTTATAAAGGATTTAACGGATAGAACGAATAAGGAAGAAGAATTTAGCGATTTAGGAAATTCGGAAACAATCAGCAATTTATCCTCAGTTTCTCGTACTATCTCCGACAAACCAGACTTAATTATGATAGATGGCGGCAAAGGTCAACTGTCAGCAGTTGTGGCTGTTTTGCGGGAGATGAATTTGCTAGAAGAGTTGCGCGTTGTCAGTTTGGCAAAGCAGCGAGAGGAAATATTTTTGCCGGGGGAATCTTTGCCGCTGCCAACTAATTCTGAGCAGCCTGGGGTACAATTATTGCGCCGGGTGCGGGATGAGGCGCACAGGTTTGCTGTGAGTTTTCACCGGGATCGAAGAAGCGAGAGAATGAAGCGATCGCGCCTTGATGAAATTCCCGGATTGGGACACCACCGACAAAAACAATTGTTGGCACATTTTCGGTCGATCGACTATCTCCGTTTAGCGACTCCCGAACAGTTGACAGAAGTTTCTGGGATTGGCCCGCGTCTAGCGCAGCAAATTTACGATTATTTCCACCCGTAAAGTCTTACCCAGCATTGGAGACGGGGATTTTTGGGGTGAGGGGGCGATCGGGCCGCAAGTCCCGATTCAGCCCGGATTCAGTCACTGTGAGGGAGGTATTCAAAAATTTTGCACAGGCCTATTGCAATCCCCAGAGACTTGTGGTATGTTTAGTTTCTGTGCGCGGGCATAGTTTAGTGGTAAAACTTTAGCCTTCCAAGCTAACTATGCGGGTTCGATTCCCGCTGCCCGCTTATGTCTATAAAAACCTCAAACCAACGAGAAATCAACGGTTTGAGGTTTTTTAGTGCTGATTTTTTGGGTTATCAAGGGGTCAACTTGACTAGAAATTGGATACAAATTGGAGACAAAATGACTACGATTTGACTACGGAACGACCAAACTGAGTATCAACTGAGTATCAAATGACTACCCGATCGCCCTTTGTGGAGACAATTTGGAGACAAATGAATACAAATTGAATACAAAGCATAAGTGTATTCAGTTTCAGCCGTTTAGCTTTGCAGGTATCTCTCAAAACGCCTCCACATCTGAGCTTGTGGTGAGCTCGGTACAAGAACAATTGGTTAACATAGAGTGCCCTGATTTGGCAAGATTGCCGATCGAACTCAGCTTGAGTTATGACTGATTCGGAGTCGCATCAGTCACAAGGAGGGCCCGTGAAATATTTTTCAGTAGTAATGTATTTGCTGCGGGAACGGCAACAGTTTCTCGAAGAAATTCGCCAAGGTGTCAAGCTCAAATCTAAAATTTTCGGTTTGGTTGAGTCGAGGGGGGATAGTCGGGTAAGGTTCAAGCGTCACCGCTCTCCCCTCCCCTAAGAACCGTGCATGAGACTTTCGCACTCACACGGCTCAAGCCTTACTTCAAGCGATCGACTTGGATTTTGAA
>NZ_JAUBPT010000042.1:0-25863 GCF_036700905.1 Microcoleus sp. S13_C3
TACTCACGCTCGATCTCGGATGATTCACTTTTATCCCCTCAATCTGCCTATGTGCCAGTTGGGGTGCGGAATGTGGGTTAAAACTCACCTCTTGTACCATTCTCAATAACAGGCTTTCCGGCCTGTTCCACAAGAGATTAATTTTCTTGTGGAACAGGCCGGAAAGCCTGTTCCTAAAATGATTATTGAGAATGGTGCAACATATGAGTTGCAATCAACAATTCTACCGCTGCTGATCCGCTGGAAAAGCACCCGCTTTCACCGCCACAGTAACAGGTTGTCCGCCGCGACTCAATTCAAGCTGCAGATCGCTGCCCACTGTACTTTTCTCGACAATTTGCTGTACGCTGCCAGCATCAGTTACTTCTGTACCGTTGATTTTCTTGATCACATCGGCAAGGCGAACTCCAGCTTGTGCCGCCGGAGAATTTTTCGCAACTCCCAAAACTAACACACCTTTATCTTCAGTCAGTCTCAATTTGGTGTTGGGATTTTGATTAAATTCTTTCTTGATTTCGGGAGTAATGCTCAACATCCGAACGCCGAGATAAGGATGTTCGGCTTTTCCTGCTGTTACTAATTGATTGGCAATTTGTTGTGCTCGATCGATCGGAATAGCAAAACCCAATCCTTGAGCGCCTTGAATAATCGCCGTATTCATGCCGATAACTTGACCGCGCTGGTTCAGCAGCGGGCCGCCAGAATTGCCAGGATTGATCGCAGCGTCGGTTTGAATAAAGCTGACGCGCTTGTCGGGAACACCGACATCGGCGCTAGAACGACCTGTAGCGCTAATAATTCCCACAGTCACAGTATTGTCCAAACCGAGGGGATTGCCGATCGCGATCGCCCATTCTCCCGGCTGTAATTCTTCAGATTTGCCCAAACTCACCACAGGCAAATTGTTAGCTTCTATTTTAACAACAGCCACATCAGTAACTGTATCTACGCCTAAAACTTTGCCGACAAATTCGCGGCCATCCTTCAGTTTTACCGTCACCGTATCCGCCCCGTTAACGACGTGAGCGTTAGTCAAAATGCGGCCATCAGAACCAAAAACAAAACCCGAACCGGAGCCCCGTTCTACCCGATTTCCCGGTTGAATGGGAGATTCTGAACCGAAGAAGCGGCGGAATTGTTCGGGTATCTCATCTGGAACTTGGTTCGTCACCGTGCGAGACGAATTGATCCGAACCACTGCCGGGCCGACTTCCTGGACGACTTTAGTAACAAAATTAGAGTCTTGAGAGGGCAGTATATTCGCAGGCAATGCTGAGATTGGCGCTGTAGTTGAAGGTGCAGCTTGAATGGCGTTAGAACTTCCAGGAACTTGAGAAGTTAGGGCGTTGCACCCAACTGTTGCGGTGGAGCCGAGCAAAATGAGGGATAAAAAAGCAAGTTTTTTCGGCAAATAAAAACGGCGAGAACGCACAGTTGTAGCAGGCATATTTTTGGTTGACATAGTATTGAGTTGGTGAGAGTTAGAGGGAGAGTTATAATTATGGTTTTGCATTTTTAGCACCTACTGTAATTAAATTAGAACTAAAGGTTCTTTAATTTTAATTCAAGCATTTATGATATCTGCTTGACTGGTGGGGTTTACCCTACAAGCTGGGGTAGAAACCGGACAGTCGCAGGCAAATTGTTTGTGGATTCTAGCTTTTGAGTGCGATCGAACAGGGTCTGCATTGGCGAATTGCTGTCTGAGTGCGATAATACAAACTACGCTAGCCAGCTCGGATATTCCGCATTTCTCGCGAAAAATTCCCAAAATTGATATCCGAAGTCATTCGATTTTAGATTTTAGATTTTGGATTGACTTGCGCGAGATAAATTCGGGGGCTTGAGGATTTTAGATTTTAGATTTTGGATTGATTCCACGGATAAATCACGTGGCGGGTACCACCTTTGAAATTCTTGGTCAAAAATAATCCTGGACTCAACAAAACCAGGTTTCTACGCAAAATCTTCGTTGGGAGCGATCGACGTTAACCTAGAAACGAAGTTTTTGACCCCGCCTGCATCCAGGAAGGATAGCAGCTAAAGCACCGGAAAGCCTCACCCTAAAGCAGGAAGTAAAAAACCTGTAATATCGTTTCCGGTTGTATCGGAATGATTTAACCGCAGAGGGCGCAGAGAACGCAGAGGGAAAGAATACAGAGAGGAATAATGGGAGCATCTCACCTTTGCAGCCCTCCGCTAGAAATTGGAGTTTTGAGGCAGGAGGCAGGAGGCAGGAGGCAGAAGGAAAGAGGCAGAAGGAAAGAAGAAAAAGGAAGGAGCCAGAAGAAGGAAGGAGCCAGAAGAAGGAAGGAGCCAGAAGAAGTATTTTTACAAATATGAGATGCTCCCGGAATAATTCCGATGCTACCGGATTTGATATAAAGCCTCAAGCTAAAGTACCAACTAAACCTAAGTCAATCGATTTTAGATTTTAGATTTTAGATTTTAGAATTGAAGCATTGACCCCACGGATAAATTCGGGGGCTTGTATCCTGGATGCTTTCGGTCACAATAGCCTGCAAAAACTCTTTTCAAATCTAAAATTTGAACCTATGGAGGAATTTTATTGCTCCATAGGTTCAATAGAACTAACCGAATCGATTTCCCTCGACTTGTTCCTCGAACTTTCCAAAACATCAACAGTATTCTTAATAAAACCAGCCATCGGCACAGCCACTAATAAACCTGCTACTCCCGCCACCTTAACCCCCACCAGCAGCGCCACTAAAATCCACACAGGATTGAGACCGATAAAACCGCCTAATAACCGAGGAGCAACCCCGCTTTCAATTATTTGCTCAATTACTGTAGCGACAGCTAAAACTGTGACGCCGAGCCAAAAGTTGTTTAATGTGATCAGCAAACTGACAATGCAAATACTGAAAGGTGCTCCGAAGGGAATCATAGTCATTACACCCACACCCAAACCGAACAGAAGTCCGAAGGGAACTCGCAAAATTAAAAAAGCAACAGTGATAGACAGTCCCATCAAACCTGCCAAAGTTGCTTGCCCGACGAAGTAGTTGTGGAAGCTGCGCGCCAGCAACGGCCGCAATTGGAGGCTCAGCTTGGAGGGAAACCACTTAAACAATCCTTCCCACACGCGATCGCCGTGCAATAACAAGTAGAATGTCAGGACTATTGTCAGAAGGAAATTCAACAGACTGTCTGCCGCACCCAAGCCAAATTTTAGAATTTCGCCAGTGAGAGACTGCAATTGAGATGAAAGTCGATCGCTCAATTGGGTAGTCAAACCGCTAACATCAATGCGGAGATTGCGATTTTCCGCCCATTTGTGAAACGCTTCAATCTGTTCTGTGCCAGAAACTATCCAAGTCGGGAGTCGGGTGGCGAGTTCAGTGATTTGGTTTAGCAGAATGGGAGCCAGAGTCACACCTAAAACCACTAATAGCAGTAAAGTCAAAAACAATACCGACAAAACTGCTCGATCGCGCTTCAAGCCGTATCTGTGCAGAAAGCGCACTGGATAATCTAGCAAAAAAGAGAAGACTGTAGCGACGATCAAAACTGTAATCAGGGCGCGAAAATATTCAAAGACTAGGAGGGCTAACCAGCAGTTGAGTACCGCTAGGGGAAAAAACAGTCCGTAAGTCCACCAATGCGACAGTTGAGTGAAACGTCTCATCTAAGTTAACCGAGTTAAATTTTAAGATGCAAGATGTGAGATTGACGCTGCTATTCGCCGTCCTCCCTTAAACATTTTATGTTGCATTTAATTTATACCAGCCTGCTAAAAATTCCCTGTTCCTCGACCAGCAGCAGAAATAGGGCTGCGGGCAGGCACTGCCTGCCACAACCATGTTATATCGTTTCCGGTGGTATGGATATATTACCGGCAAAATAATTTATTTTTGGCTATTGTACGGAAGCAGTTTGCGGCGCGCGATTCAACCTTTTTCCCCGTGCCGTTCGAGAGCTAATTGAATTAAACGGTCTACTAATTCCGGGAAAGAAATGCCATCCGCTGCCCACATTTGCGGATACATACTGGTAGCTGTAAAGCCAGGAAAAGTGTTGATTTCGTTAATCAAAACTTCTCCGGTTGATTCAATGTAGAAAAAGTCTACTCGCGCCAAACCGGCAGCGTCTATAGCCAAAAATGCTTGCACGGCCATTTCTTGGATTTGCGAGACGATCGCACCGCTGACTTTTGCCGGGATTGAGCAGTCGGCTTGTCCCTGGGTATATTTAGTTTCGTAGTCGTAGAAATCGCTTTGAAAAGTAATTTCTCCCACCGTTGAAGCTTTGGGGTTGTCGTTACCTAAAACTGCACATTCTAATTCTCTAGCAACCACACCCGCTTCGACAATTATCCGCCTGTCGTAGCTGGCGGCGCTGTCGAGGGCTGCTTCTAATTCAGCGCGCGATCGAGCTTTAGAAATTCCCACAGACGAGCCCAAATTGGCCGGTTTCACAAAGCAAGGATAGCCCAAAGCTGCTTCAATTTTATCACAGAGTTTAGGGAAAACGCAAGGATTAGACCAGATTTCGGAACGGTTGACAGCGATGTATTTTACCTGCGGCAAACCAGCTTGAGCAAAAGCCATTTTCATGGCAATTTTATCCATTCCCAGCGCCGAACCTAAAACCCCGGAACCGACAAAAGGAACTTGCATTAATTTCAGCAACCCTTGCACCGTACCATCTTCACCGTTTGGCCCGTGCAAAACAGGGAACCAAACATCTACAGCATTAAAATTAGGAAACTGTACAGAGGTGGGAGAGTCATCTTGTGCTGCTTGTTCCTCTATTTCCAGAGGTTTTCCGGTAGCTAAGACTTGTTGAGGTAATGTTCCCGACAGCCAGCGGCCGTTTTTTTGGATATAAAAGGGCAGAACTTCGTATTTAGACGCATTTTCCTCCGCAGCCAAGGCGCCGGCGATCGCCCGCGCCGAACTAATTGAGACATCGTGTTCGCCCGATCGCCCCCCGAACAATAGCCCGATCCGCATCATTGTCATTTTTCACTACTCCTAGGACTTTTCGACAAATATACACGCAGAGAGCGCAACTAAGGCACATACGAACCGCTTTAAGACTACTTATCCCCTCCCTTCCACTCTTCCTCTGTGTCCTCTGCGCTCTCTGCGGTAAAAAAAATTACATCTTCTTAGAAAAGTTCACCAGTAAGCCGTCCCCTATCTCATTCCGGTGCTATTTAAAGCATTTCCCCCGTCAAACTAAAAGCGCGAATATCTGTAATTTTAACCCGCACAATTTTACCCGCCAATTCAGCAATATCGCCCTTAAAAAATGTGAGACGATTGCCGCGAGTGCGCCCCATCACCTGAGTTGAATCTTTGAGATTTTGGACTTCCACCAAAACCTCTTCAGTGCGTCCGAAATAGCGCTGCGATCGTTCCATCGCCGTTGTTGTCACCACATGATTGATTCGTTGCAGGCGATCGGCTTTCACCTCCTCACTCAACTGATTTTCCCACAAAGCCGCCGGCGTCCCAGGGCGAGGCGAATAAGCCGCAGTATTCACCAAATCGAAACCAACCTCTTCGATCAACTTCAAAGTCTTCTCAAACTGCGCTTCCGTCTCCCCAGGAAAACCGACAATCGCATCCGCAGTAATCGAAGCATCCGGCATATAACGGCGAATTGTATCAATAATCCGGCGGTATTTTTCCTGAGTATAACCGCGCGACATCGCCTTCAAAATATCATTATCTCCCGACTGAAAAGGAATGTGAAAATGTTCGCACACCTGCGGCAATTCCGCACAAGCCTTAATCAATCTTTCCGTAAAATAGCGCGGGTGGCTAGTAGCAAATCTGAGGCGATCGACACCTGGCACATCCTGCAAAAAATAAAGCAAATCCGTCAAAGTATGCTGGTTGCTGCCGTCCGGTTTTGTCCCCGGCAAATCGCGTCCGTAAGCATCAATATTTTGCCCCAACAAAGTTACTTCTTTGTAACCTTGACGGCCCAAATCCTCCATTTCCGCGCGAATTGCCTCCGGCCTCCGCGACTGTTCAACCCCGCGAACATTCGGGACAACACAATAAGTGCAGCGTTCATTGCAGCCGTAAATTACATTCACCCAAGCAGTCACCTTGCTGTCGCGGCGCGGCTTAGTAATATCCTCCATAATTTCAACAGCTTCAGTCGCCACGACTTGATTGCCCTCAAAAACTTGTTCCAGCAAATCTTCAAGTCGGTTAGCGTGTTGTGGCCCCATTACTAAGTCTAATTCCGGCACTCTCCGCAGCAGCGCTTCACCTTCCTGCTGCGCGACGCATCCAGCTACAATTAAAGTTAAACCCGGTTCTTGGCGCTTGCGATGAGCTTGCCTTCCGAGGTTAGAATAAACTCTTTGTTCGGCATTATCGCGAATTGTGCAAGTATTGTAGAGAATCAAGCTAGCTTCGTTCGGGTCTTCCGAGAACTCAAAGCCCATATTTTCCAGAATGCCGGCCATCCGTTCCGAGTCGGCTTTATTCATCTGGCATCCGAAAGTAGTGATGTGATAGCGGCGAGGTTTAACGGTCATGGACAGTAAAGATAATTTTTCAGTGCAGGCTGGTTTTGCCGTTGTGGTAAAGTTTTCAACAGCAAAGATATTCTCAACCCGTTTTTACATTATACGATCGTTCTTGCTTAAGAAACTGCTGCATTTTTGAGTACGGGGAGATACATTGGTTGTTTTCCTAACACCTGGGTAACAACTTACATTTTATAGCAGGGAACAAAAAATGGTTAATTATACTGAATGGTTCACGGAAGGCACCAATCGTAAAATTCAGATTAATAGTAAAGCAATATACAGGCATTTATCTCTCGAAGTAGTCGAGAAGTTAGATAGTAATTTATCGGTTAAGGAAATTATTGGCTGGATTAGAACTCAGACACGAGAAGCCTTTAACAGTATCTATGGAAAAAATCCTGAAGGGGGTGCTCTTAACAACGCTACGGGAAGATGGAATGAATTTATAGCAACTAGCTTGTTGTCAGAAATTGTATTGGAAATAAATCAAGATAATGATGCTTGTAGCGCGGTATTTTCTTTGCCAAACTCACAGTCACAAAAAGAAGGAGCCGAGGAAGCTTCTTCAAAATTTATAAGTTTATTCAAAAGTAGTGAGTTTGCATCTGGACAACCTCTAGCTAAACTTGCTCCTTTTAAAGACTATATTTTTATGCCAAGTCCTGATTATATTATCGTTGTACTTGGTAAGAGTGATGTTGCAACATCTATTAACCATTTGTTAAAACAACAAGTAAAAAATCCAGATAGTTTGGCCTTGTACAACTTTTTAAAAGGAAAATTACAATTAGAACAAGTAAAAGCGGCAGCATCTCTTAAAACTTCAAACCGTTCGGATCGCCGATATCAACCTTTATTCGAGGCGGCGATGATTAAAGCAATGGGGTATGTATTGCATCAAAATTGGCAATATTATATGGTTGCCAGTGAGTTAACCCCTGCGGATACGACTATATTTACAACAGCAGTTGCTCCTCATAGTATAGCAATCGAGCAAAACTTCAAACTTGTAGATGGTACATACCTGTACACCAGAAAAACCGATTTAATACCTTTAGTTAAATCTGCTATTAGACAATAGCTAAGTGTAAGTTTTCTCAAGAAACTTCAAAGGTAACTCTAACTGTTTATTGATGGGTAGCGACAGCTCAGAATGCCATTCTGTTGTTTCTAAAAATTTAATAATTGTTTGAGCAATACCTTTCGATGCTAAGTAAGGAACCCCATTTCCCACTGTTTTAAACATATTGCTTAAGGTCATATTTTCTGGCAGCGCAAATTCTTTTGGCAGTGACTGAACGGCCAGTGTTTCTGCAACAGAAAGCCTGCGAACTTTGTAAGGGTGCAAGTGAACTTCGTTATTGCCGTAACAAGCAGTCGGGGAATAACGCCACCTGTGCAAACGCTTGTAAGATTTTTTAGAATCATCTCCCTCATCAACAGCAGCAAACCTTTTAATCCCCGCTCTGGGTTGAAAATAATGTTCCGCATTAGGATGGTTTGCCACATCATTTTTTTGGAACCAAAACTGTACCGTTAACTCTTTAGGAATGCCATCAGGGCAAGGCAATAAACCATCGCAGGCAAACGCATTAGTATCGGGCCAAGGATTAGAAAAAACTTCTGACTTGGGATATAAAATCTCACTTGACCAAGGAAATATACCTTCAGGTAGCATTTGGCTGTTTTCATCTAAATAAATGCCCATATCTTTGACAAGATTTTTTCGGAAACCGATTAAGATAATCCTGTCTCTATCTTGTGGCACACCGTATTCGATCGCATTAATTAAACGTTCCACAAATACGTATCCAGACTCAGACAACTTATGTTTGAGTGCGTCATAAAAAATTTTATGTTGTTTTGTTCTCCACAAACCTTTGACATTTTCAAACAAAAAGAAATCCGGCTGCTGTTGGCAAATCAATTCAATGTAGGAAGCTGAAAGTTTGCCTTTATCTCCTTCCCCGCCTCTGTTTTTGCCACCAATAGAAAAGTCAGGACAAGGCGGTCCCGCAATAAATCCAATAATATCGTGTTTCTGGCGAGCGTCTTGCATCAATTCCCGCAAATGAAGTGCTGCTTTTCCCTCTACAAGTCGAGTCACATCTGCTTCCTCTCCTTCGCAGTGTCCGTATTCTGGCTGTGGTAAATTTAGACACTGGCGAGAGTGGCGGTATGCTTGGAGGAATGGCGAGAAAATTTCATTTACATAAACTATATTAAAGCCGAGCGATTCAAAACCAAAATCAAGGAAGCCTGAACCTGAAAAAAATGAGAATATAGCGGTTTTCTGTTGAATTAGGTGCACGGGAGGCAATTGGTAATTGGTAATTGGTAGAATGGCAGGGGTAGGTTTTGATCGCAAACTCCTCTGTGAGTTTCGGATAGTTTTAGCTAAACCTGCCCATATATTATAGAATGACCGGGCGGGTTTGAGACGATTATTTTTGGTAAAAACCGCCGCTACAGCTATTATTAAAACCATTGCCCGCCTCGGAAACGCCAGTAGGGAAACAAAATCCGCATCAGTGTTTGCGAGGCCAGATAAATAGCCAGCCACACTAAACTATAATGCAATGCAAAAGCTGCCAAGTCAAAATCTTGTGCAGGTAGCCCCGGCAAACCGATAATTTTGATTAAAAATAACACAAAAAGCGCTTCCCAAATCCCAGCGAGTAATTGAAACGCGCCGGGCCAATCTCGATCCCAGCGAAACTGCTGGATGTATATATATAAAGCATCCCAGCCGATGCCAAAAATCGCTACATACCCTAAAATCCAGAAAAAAATTGAGCCGGATTGGGAGGTAATTAAACCTAGAAAAAAAGGCAGCGTTACTAAAATGCCTACGGTTGCAAATAGCAATAACCGAGTTTGCCAGCGGCCGAATAAGGTGGGAGTCATGCGATTTTAGATTTTAGATTTTAGATTTTAGATTGAATGGGAAACGGTTTTGTTGATAACTCACATCTTGCACCCTTATTAAAAATCGGCTTTCCGGCCTGTGCCACAAAAAGCAACAGTAGCTGGTAGCTGGTAGGGTGCGTCGCCACCATTAAATCCTCACTTACAGCGAAAATCTGGCAGCGACGCACCTTACAAACAGGGCGAGAGTCAACAAACTCAACACTCATGATGGCTGCAAGAGTTTGGAGAATTGGTATAAGAACAGGCTTTCCGGCCTGTTCCACAAAGAGTAAATCTGCTGGTGGGGTGGGCATCCTGCCCGCCCGTAAAAAACTTATTGAAATAGTGCAATATCTCAGTTAAATCCATTAAATTCTGTACATTGCTTGTTGCCGAACTTCCTCCTTGCAGTTAGCCGGGAGATTTATTTAAAACCCACTTCAACCACTGCACGAACGATCGCCAAACGCTCAATTTCCGCACACCAGCCGCTCGGTTGGCGGCCAGACTTTCAAGCGATCGCAAGGCGGCGTATTGCAAGCCCAAAAAACTATCTACCGGCGCGTAAGGCCCTCCCAAAGTAATCGCGCCGGCTGCATATACCCGGCCTTCTCCGTTGCTAGCAGAAGAATTCCGCAATTCGGGCACTTCAAAATTGTTGTTAACACTCAGCCGGCCCAAACCGTTGAGGGGAAGATTATATTGAGCTACCAAATCGTTTAACAGAGGACTGGTTTTTACCTTAGCGTCCAAACCCGTAGCATCAATAATAAAATCAGCTTCTAACTTAATTTGCCCCTTGAGTTCCTTCTCCTGAATGTACGTCACCGTGCGGTTTTGACTGTCGCGCTCGACTCGCTCGACTTCCCCGAAGGTAATTTGATACCATCCTTGACTTAAGCCTTCTTTGACAATCCGCCGCCAGTCGCTGCGCTGGGCGGTGGTAGTGCCGCCCCAGTCGGTGAGCAACTGCGGCCGCAATTCAGGGGCGACTTTTTCCAAAAGTACGCGGAGTTCCCCGCCCCAGCAAGCTTTCGGCCAGTTGAAAGGTTGAAATTCGTAGTGATTTTCGACGCTACGCTCAGCGAGTTTAAATTTGTTACCTTGAGGTTTGGGCGATCGCATCAAATGCAATACTTGAATGTTGCCGTTTCGCTGTCGCGCTTCGTAAATTCGCTGCACCACCCGCGAAGCCACAATTCCCCGGCCTCTAATTAACACGCTGCCACCGCTGGCCTCCAATTTTTCGTAAACGCCGTCGTGGCTTTCGTAAGCGTTGACAACCGACTCAAAATCCTGGGTTTTTTCGCGGTAAGCTTGCAAGTCTGGCAGAAATTGAATGGCGGGATAGCCGGTGGCTAAGTGTACGTATTTGGCGATTAAAAAAGCGTGATCGCGGTGCTCGGCATTCGATCGAGAATAAGCGATCGCGTACCTGCCGTCATCTGTTTTGCGAATTCCCCGCACTCTACCGTAGCGAAACATCTGATTCCACCCAATTCGATCGACTTCCCTGTCAATTGAATCAAACACATTCCCCGCGCGAGGCGTATAAGTTTCGGCAAAAGTCGGTTCAGCAAACACCTGCCACATCAACTTCAACGACATCCCCAAACGCCCTTTGAGCAATTCCCGCCAAGCTTCCCGCAAAGCATAGGGAGGCCACCCCCAAATGTTGTCTGGACAAGAGTCAGAATTCGATCTTAGGCGTTCCCGCAGCGGAATTTGAGAATTCAGGCATAGACGCAGGTAGCGGGCGTAAGGCTGGTTTTCCATGCCCAAAACCGCAATTCGATCGATTTTCACGCCGCAAATTCTCAGCAAATCCACCCAAATAAAGCTGCCTAAACCGCCGCCAACGGCAGCCCAATCAACTTCTGTCATAGGGAGTCCCATAGATTCGAGCGATCGCATTGACACTTGAGAAGCGTGCAAAAATGCGATCGGCGGAAATTCTTCCCTACTAGGTGTTTGAGGAAGCTGCAACATTATTTGCTGGCCCAATGCCGGGTCTGGCCCATTTGTCTGTGGGTTAAAGAAAATGTGAGAATTGACCGACGGCGTTTCTGGGGAATTCACAGCAAAAGAAATGCCGATCGCGTAGGGCCCAACTTGCAGCATATCCCCGTTTGCCAGCACGCAACGGGTTTGGCGAACGCCGTTGACAAAAGTACCGTTGCGGCTACCCGTGTCAGTAAGTAAAATACTGTTACCTTCGGTGCCTATCACTGCATGAAAGCGAGAAACTTGACTGCTGCTGAGGGCAATTCGAGAAACTCGTTTCCCGTTAATTGTGGCGGGCATAGCTTCAAAAATTCGTCCCAAAGCGATGGGTAAGTCGAGTATCGGGGATCGACAATCCCCCGTAGCTGTATCTGTCCAAGTCAGTCGCAGGCGCAAGGGTTGAGAATTCATGATTATTTTTTAAACATCAGCCGTCGGCTTTGAGCTTTCTGCAAAAAAAGATTTTTGAAGTTGAGAGTGTTTAGCGGATACCCTGATTTTCCCTTTTTCTTAAATCTTGCACCATTGTCAATTAGCCTTTTATGAACAGGCTTTCCGGCCTGTTCCACAAGAAAATTCACTCTTTGTGGAACGGGCATCTTGCCCGTTCTTGAGAATGGTGCAACATCTCAGTTTTTCCAACTTTCACGGAGAGATCATCACACTCGCCGCCGCCGCCAAAGAAGTACCGCACCACGGACACCCCGCATTCAACTGTGCGTAAGGCGAAATTCGGCTGCATTTGGGACACTGCAAACCATATTGTGAAGGCCCCGTCGGCTGAAAGTTACCATGTGCGGGAGGCCCAGACAGCAAAACTGTCTGGGGCGCGGCTACCTGCACCTGCGTGACATTTACCACCTCGATTTGCACTTGGCCTAAATGGATATGGCTTCCCGAGTTCAATTTTGCTTCGCCTCGGGCGAGAATTTTTCCGTCTACCAGCGGCGGATTGCTTTCGCGCAAATTCCGCACTGCATACTCCTGCAATTCCTGATTAAAAAATATTTCAACGTGCAGCCCCGATACGCTGGGATGCGAAAATACTATATCGCACTTCGCCGGATCGCGCCCTAGCCTCACGGTTCCGGGATTTTTGCTCGGCTGTCCGTTTTCAATTGTCTGAGTTTGGCGCACCCCAGCTTCTGTCCATGCTAAAGTGAGCTGGTTTGTCATGATTGTATAGTTTGCTGCTCAAAAATATAAAAAAATATTAGCTGATTTATTTTGAGGACTGACTTCCTCACCAAAAAACTTAATTATAATTATTGACCAAGAATTTCAAAGGTGGTACCCGCCACGTGATTTATCCGTGGAGTCAATCCAAAATCTAAAATCTAAAATCCTCAAGCCCCCGAATTAATCCGTGGGGTCAATCCAAAATCTAAAATCTAAAATCTAAAATCGAATGACGCCGACTCGATCGCACTTCTAAAAATATTATGTGCAGCTATACAAAAAAGCCCTGACTGCGGGGTTCTTAATGCTCGTATTGGCTTTTTTTGAGAGACTGAATCGCGCTTACCAGCTTTTCTTTCCCGCAAAATTATTGACCGCAGTGCACCTTTGTTAAAAAATTGCCGTTAAAGATGTGCCTGGGATTGCTAAAAACTAATTCCTGTGGGGTTTTCACATTTGCGAGGCTTTGGTGCGCTAGTCACGAATTTTGGAGGTGGGACGATCGAACTACCTTGGTAACTTCCATCGCCCAACCTCCTCAAACGTTCACTGTCCTAGCAATTGCTCTCACGCTGCAACTGTGCCATCTTTCATTACAGGGCCAGCCTTAAGAGACTTAAGCTTCGCTCTTGCGGCTTTTCCGACCGCCTTCGCGACCAATTTGAGCCATGTGTTCGCGATTTCTGCTGACAGCTTCGCCGCCTTTTTGACCAGCTTGTCTGGCTTCTTCAGGGGTGAATTCGTGTGCAGTTCCTTTCTCGTGTGCAGCTTTTCCGCCTTTGCTAGCAATTGCGCGCTGTTTTTCTGCATCCATAGAAGCGAATCCGCGTTTGCTTTTCTCAGCCATGACTGTCTCCTTGTTTTTTTCTGATTTTTTAGCTCGATCGCGCCTTCGCCTCCCACTGTCATGGTTACTCCCAGTCAGTGGTGAGATATCCGACGGTAAATTATGAGACCTCATCAGACGAATCTAAGCTTTTGGTTTAACTCGCCGGATGACTCTTTCATAATTTACATATGTGAACTAAAAATAGTTCACGCCCTGGCACTATAGTTAGAGCCGCCAATGTTTTAAGCTGGTTACTGTCTTTCAATCATTCTATAAACCCCCCAACTTTTAGACCTCTTTCTCAGGTATAGTCATTCTTTAGTTCGCTGGAAGGATGGAACCGAAAGCTGATTGGCGGTAGAGTCAGAGGATTTTTCGACTCGGGCGGCGCCACCTCAAAATTTAAAAGTCCAAAGACGGATGCTTTTTTGGTCTGTTTACTTTTTTTTGGGGCATTCCGCGCTTGCCAGTTATCCCGATGTTAGTTGGTCTGCCGATCGAGTTGTTTCTGGTAAGCGATATTTTGGGGCGCAGCGCAGGACGTACTCGATTGCACTCATCAAGTTTACCTTATGACCTATCGAAACATAAATCGGTTTTACCCCTGTTTGCGTCCTCAGTGCTGCGCCTACCGTTGATCCCTCCAGTAGCAAGGGTTGCCAACTGCCCCGATCGAGTCCGACTTCTGAATGTTCTCCAATAAATCGATTTTTGGCAACTCCGATCGTCGCAATCCCTGTCAAAACACCCAAATGGCAGGCAAGACCGAACCTGCGGGGATGGGCTAGTCCTTGACCGTCGCACAATATCAAGTCTGGCCTCAAACTGATATTTTCTAAAGCCTCAAGGACTGCCGGCACTTCTCGAAAAGACAGGAAACCCGGAATATAAGGAAAAGTTGTAGGACTGCGAACCACAGCTTGCTGCTGCAACTGCAAGTCGGGAAAGCTCAGAACTGTTACAGCGGCCCGCGATACGTCGTCTGTAATGTCGTAGCCGACATCTACGCCTGCGACGTACCGAACTGTGTCCAGTTGATTTGCGGTAATTACCTCTGACCGAAGCTGTTCTTGAATGGCGATCGCCTCTTCAACTGTCTGCGGCCAAGGGTGTCGCTGCAACATTTTGATTTCTCTTCAACCGTTCTCATCTAAGCTTAACTTATTTTCGGGCATTTTTAAACTCAGAGTTTTATCGTTTGTAGCGATAAATTCCTAACTTGCCCAAGGAGTTTTTTTTCTACTCAGGAGGGTTGAACAAGGCGGGTGTCGGCTTATTCTACATATAAAGTCTGTACCTCGCAGAGGGAAATTCTATCTTTCGTGGCTTGCAGCAACCCGCAAAGGTTTTTGTGGCACGCACCTGCCATTTACCATTAAAATTTACCCAAAAATTAGCTGTTCAATTCTGATTTTTTCGCTTTCTAGAAAGCTTTCTCTTTCCGATCGCCCTTTTATCGCTTGTCAAAGAGCGATCGAGCTATCTATTTACTTCTGCTTTATCTAAAAAACTCCTCTTTGTCAAGATGATTGAAACATTTATTCATCAATAATCTCACCCAGCTACAAGTGCCATTGTTCATCCCCGCTCATCGAGCTAAGATGTTCCCAGACCCTCGCAAGTATATGACTTTTATGAAAAAGAATCAATTAATTTATGAGTTGTTGCAGGATTAACATGAAGCTATAATCTTAGATAAGATCGAATATAAAACTAACATCAATTAACACAACATAGGTGAATTAACATATGAAAACCATGCAAAGTGTTCAGTACAACCTAGCTCTCTACATCGTCGGTGGCATCGTCTTCATCATCGCCGCCTTAATTTTAAGACCTTTTGCCCTCGTCGGCCCAGGGGAACGGGGCGTCATGATGCGCTTTGGCAAAGTTCAAGAGGCTATTTTAGATGAAGGCATCCACCCGATTTTACCGATCGTCACTTCTGTCAAAACTATCAGCGTCCGGGTACAAAAAACAGATTTAAAAGCAGATGCAGCCTCCAAAGATTTGCAAAGCATTACTACAGATTTAGCAGTCAACTGGAATGTTGACCCCGCCAAAGTTAATCAAGTTTTCCAACAAGTGGGAGACGAAGAACAAATTGTGACCAGCATTCTGAGTCCGGCAATTTCGGAAGTTCTCAAAGCAGCAACTTCTAAAAAGACCGCAGAAGAAATTATCACTAAGCGCACGGAACTCAAAACAGAAATCGACAACAGCCTTAAAAAGCGCTTGGAACCTTACGGCGTCATTGTCAGAGATGTTTCGTTAATAAATTTTGGCTTTTCTCCAGAATTTAGCAAAGCCATCGAATCCAAACAAATAGCCGAACAAGAAGCTAAACAAGCAGAATTTACAGTTCAAAAAGCAACCCAAGATGCTCAAGCTGAAATTAACCGGGCTAAAGGTAAAGCCGAAGCTCAACGCTTGCAGCGGCAAACATTAACAGCCGAAATTTTGCAGCAGCAAGCAATTGAAAAATGGAACGGTCAGTTTCCGACAGTAATGGGAGGAGGCGGAACTTTGCCATTAATTAATATTGCGCCGCCGAGTTCTCAAGCTGCAACTCCTGCTAAATAAGCGGCAGCGGATCGTGATGGCCAGGGCGCGGGGAGAAGGGGAGAAGGGGGGAGGGGGAGAGAGTCTGAGGGGGGGAAGAATAGAGGGTTTTTCACTGCGGATGTGAAGATGTTCTTTTTTAAATGCCCAACAGCAAGGGTAGGCAATACAACTAACCACTAAGGTGAAATCCCGCTGACTTAAATGCCCAGATACAATTTACGTTGCGCGAGTCCTGAAAAACGTTACAGTAAGAAACAACTCGGAAATTGTAAAGGTTTGCTTGAAAGTTCGGCTGATGGGAGATCGGGAGAACCAGTCAATTTCTAATTTAGGTGAAGTGGGGGGTGCAGGCGATCGCCATAGTGCATCAGAAGCCCTGTGGCTGCGCGATCGAGCTTTGGCCGCTACTAGCAGCGGCATTGTCATTGCTGACGCCAATGCACCCGATTGTCCCATAATTTATTGCAATCCGGCTTTTGAACGGATGACGGGTTACTGCGCCAGTGAAATCTTGGGGCGCAATTGCCGATTTTTGCAAGGGCCCGATACCGATCGAACTACTGTAGCTAAAATCCGCGACGCCTTGCGCCAAGGTCGAGCAATCCAGACACCAATCAAAAATTACCGCAAAGACGGCACTCCTTTTTGGAGCAAATTATCGCTATCTCCCGTGCGAGACGACAACGCTAATTTGACTCACTTTGTAGGAGTTCAGTATGATTTGTCGGAACCAATATGTGAAGTGCAGCAAGCATTGCAGCAAGCTAACGACCAACTGCAAACGATTTTGGAAGCAGTTCCGGGCACAGTATCTTGGATTAGCTCGGATTTGCGCTATTTGGGGGTTAACCAGCACTTAGCCAAACTGCATGGTTTGCCGCCGTCGGCTTTTGTCGGTCAAGATATTGGTTTTCTGGCTGCTAGCTCGGATTTTAACTCTTTTGTGGTGGAGTTTTTTGCCGACGACGCTACGGAAGCGGTTAAAGAACTCAACGTTAAGGTACAAACCGATGGGGGAGAGTCGGAGGGATACTATTTGATTGTCGCTCAAAAGTACGATCGGGGCAAAGCAGCTTGTCTGGTAGGGATAGACATTACCGAGCGCAAGCTGGCAGAAGAAGCTCTGGTGCTGACTCGCAAGGCGGTGGAAAGTTCGAGTGACGCGATCGGCATCAGCGATGCGAACGGCACTCACATCTATCAAAATCAAGCGTTTTCTCAGCTATTTGAGTGGGACACCGCAGAGGAATTTAAGCTAGCCGGAGGTATATCGGCAGTTTTTGCTGACCCTGCAGTCGCTAGGGAGGTACTCGACACGATCGCCCAAGGTTATTCTTGGTTTGGTGAAATTACCAACTGCACTAAAAGCGGTGAAACTTTGCAAGTGTTGCTGCGGGCCGATGCTATTAAAGACGCTACAGGGAAAATTGTCGGTCAGATTTACATGAATACCGATATTACCGATCAAAAGCGCACGGAACAAGAGCTGCGGCAAAGCGAAAAGCGCTTTCGATCGTTGATTGAAAATGCTAGAGACATTATTGTAATTCTCGACGAGAAAGGCTTTTGCCGCTATGTCTCTCCTTCCCTAGAGCGGATTTTGGGCTACCCGACGGCGGAAGTTCTCGGCAGATCTATATTTGACTTGATTCACCCTGACGAATTGCTGATAGTGGATCAAGTGTTCAAAGGTGTCATGCAAACGCCGAGAGTTAGCCTGGGAATGGCGGAATACCGAGTGCAGCACAAGGACGGTTCCTGGTGCGTGTTGGAAGCGGTGGCGACTAATTTGCTCAACGAACCTTCGGTGCGGGGAATTGTGGTCAACTGTCACGACGTGACTGAGCGCAAGCTGGCTGAAGAACAATTGTTGCACGATGCTTTGCACGATGCGCTGACGGAGTTGCCCAACCGTGCTTTGTTGACTGACCGGTTGGGGCAAGCTTTTGCCCGCGCGCAACGGCATCCAACCTATCAGTTTGCGGTGCTGTTTCTGGATTTGGACAGGTTTAAGGTGATTAATGACAGTCAGGGACACCGCACGGGCGATCGGCTGTTGGTGGCTGTGGCTCGCCGTCTCTTGACTTGTTTGCGGCCAGGGGATACGGTGGCTCGTCTGGGGGGAGATGAGTTTGTGATTTTGCTGGAGGAAATTCACGGTGTTGATGAGGCGATCGCCCAAGCAAAGGAAATTCTCAAAACGATCGAACGACCGCTGAATTTGGAAGGTAATAAAGTTTTAATTACTGCTAGCATCGGCATTGCCTTAAGTACGGACAAATATCAGTGGCCGGGAGATATTTTGCGCGATGCTGATATTGCGATGTACCGGGCAAAAGCTCTCGGTAAAGCTCGCTACGAAGTTTTTACCAGTGCGATGCACGCTCGCGCTGTGGCTTTGATGCACTTGGAACACGATTTGCGGGAGTCGGTTGAAGAACTAAATTTGAAATATTCGATCGTGGATTTTGCCTGTGGGACGGCGGCGGAAAACTCGCCGATGAGTGAAATCGATCGGAGATTGGAGCGTCCGAAGTCGCAATTGACTGCTTTAAAATTGGAATGTCCTTTTACTGTTTATTATCAGCCGATCGTTAGTTTGAAAACTGGCTCAGTTATTGGATTTGAGGCGCTGGTGCGCTGGCTGCACCCGGAACGGGGTTTAGTTTCCCCGATGGAATTTATTGCGATGGCGGAGGAAACTGGGTTAATTATGCCTTTGGGTTTGTGGGTTTTGAACGAAAGCTGCCGCCAAATTATTAAGTGGCAGAGTTTGAATTTACCTGTGGGAAATTCGCGGCTGACTGTAGCAGTAAATCTTTCCGGGAGGCAGTTTGCGGAACCGGAATCCATCCAGCAAATTAAGCAAGTTTTGCAGGAAACAGGTGTTGATGCTCGCTGTTTGAAGTTGGAGATTACTGAGAGTGTGGTGATGGAAGATGGGGAAGCGGCGGCGGCGATGCTTTCGCAGTTGAGAGACTTGGGGATTGATTTGTGCATTGATGATTTTGGCACTGGTTATTCGTCTCTGAGTTATTTGCACAAGTTCCCGATTAATATTTTGAAGGTCGATCGCTCTTTTGTCAGTCGCATCGGGGAAATGGGGGAAAATTTGGAAATCGTGCGGGCGATCGTCATGCTGGCCCGCAGTTTGGGGATGGAGGTAGTGGCAGAAGGTGTCGAAACCGCCGTCCAATTGGCTCAAATGCGGTCGATCGGCTGCGAGTACGGTCAGGGGTACTTTTTCTCTAAACCTCTCGACAGTGAGGCAGCTACAGCCTTGTTGAGGCGATCGCCCAAATGGTAATCCGATCTACAATAGGAACTGTATCATACCAATTTTTTATGAGGCCCCGTAGAATCCGATCCCCCCTAGCCAAGAGGGCGGGCACGGGGGCACCGCCCCTACAAAGGGGGGGACAAGATTCCGATCTTTCGTCCCCCTTAAGAAGGGGGATTTAGGGGGATCGAGATATGTGCAACTTCGCATTAAATTGGTATCAAGGCAAACTCATACCAAAACCTATGTCTCAATCGATCGCCCCAGTTTTAGCAGAACAGCAACTCGATACTTCGCCGACCTTAACCTTTGAAGAATACCGAGTTTATCAAGGAGAAATAGATGTACAATACGAACTGTACAAAGGCAAATTAATCCCGATGCCAACAGCAACAGTTTTACACATCAAAATTTGCGAATATTTAGTTTACCAGTTGCAGCGTTACCTAGCTGAACACAATCTCGACTTAGTAGTAAAAACAGGTCTGGGAGTGAGAACAGATGAAGATAAATCTCGGATTCCCGATGTAGTTGTCTGGACTCAAAGTCTTTTGGAGCAAGCTGCTGCTAGACCCGGTGCAGGTATCCTCGAATTTGATGAAAAGCCTCTGTTAGTGGTAGAAGTAGTCAGCGAAAATCGCCGCGAAGATTATGTAATCAAACGCGGAGAGTACGAATTAGCGAATGTGCCAGAATATTGCATTGTTGACCCTAAAACGGGGAAGCAAAAAATCCGGCTTTTTGCATTGATTGAAGGTGAAGATGGTTACACGTATACAGATTTCTTGCCTGGTGAGGAAATGGAATCTGTAGTATTTCCCAATCTGAGATTATCAGTCAATGAAATTTTAGATCCGCCATTGGTGGAAGGGTTAATTAAGGCTGAACAAGCTCAATTGCAGAAAGCTGAAAGATTGGCAGCGAGGTTGCGGGAATTGGGCGTAGATCCTGATGCTGTGTAGGAAATTGGATGAAGTACGTGAAGCGAAGTTATCCCGCAGGGAATCGCCCTTGACGTATCTCAATCATCTAGCGGCAAGTCGCGCAGGAAATAAAAGCGATCGCTTTGCGAATTGTCTCCTTTAATTCGCCCCACATAATTTGTCAAAGGAGAGGAAAGCTCAACGAGAATTTCGTGCAAGTCTTTGGGTGATAACGGTCTAAGTGCATTAGACATTGAATAAGCACCACTAACAGCCTCGACACTTGCTCGTTCAAAACCACTCTTTTCCTGATACTTTTTCAAACTATGCAGAACATCCGATCGCACTTTAATTTCTTGTTCAACTTGCTCAATATATTTAGCAACTTCATCATCAGATTGTCCTGGTTTTAAGTATTCTTTCAGTTTAAATAAATCCACCGAGTTAGGATAGTTGCTTTGAAGTTTAACCAGTTTCTCAAGCGTTTCAGGGTTCATAATTGCCATACCGTGTTTTTTTGCTGCATCCATAAGTTGAGTAGTTGGAACGCCAGGACCAATAATCAACTTAGTTGCTTTTGCGAGTGTTTCTTTATCTGGGAGGCGTAGCGTTCCTAAATTCAGCAATTGAACTGCTGTATCATTAGGGATTTTTTTACCGGCTTTGCACTCGCCAACTAAGGGGTAAGGTTTTGAGCATAATAAATCTAAGCCGCCAGCACCACCTTTGTGAGCATAATCTATGGTAAATCCCAAAAACTCAAGGCTATCGCGCACTACAATTTCAAAGTCTGTTCCTGCTTGATAGTTGCTTTTGTTTGTATCTAGTTCTTTGGTGCGATTTCCCAAAGCTGCTATAGTCTTTATCCAAGCTAAATCCCGTTTGATTGGTTTTACAGGCTTATCGCTACTCCAACCTAGAAACATTTTGATTTCTGCGTCTAGTTGTTTGGCTTTTGGGTTGGTGGTGGATAAATGCACTAATGCACTTTGCAACTCTTCCAATTCTGGATGTTCTGGCGCCTCTAGTTTTTCGAGCTTTTGACGGCGTTTGGCAAAGATAGAGTCGCTCAACACTGGTGTTGAATCAGTAACATTTAGAGACTTTGGCAAAGATACAAAATTGCCGCTGGGATGCACTGGCATTTCCAGCGGCTGAGGCAGTAAATAAACTCGCAGGTAAGCTACAAAAATAAACGGACGCTGCTGGAGAATTTGCTGTAATGCCTCTGTTTTCCAGACTGTTAACCGCGACAAAGCCTCTAATGATTCTGGATCATTCACCATTTGGCACAATTCGCACCTAGCCCAAGCTTTGATCGAAACTTTATCTAAAACTACCAGGGGGAGTTCTAATTGCCCTGACTCTGAAAACAAGCTCATCTGCTTAGGTTTTATCAAGGACATATTAGAATTATCGGTTGGATAAAGTGCATATTGTTCTCCCGGATTAAACGTTCGCCAAACTCTTGCTGCAATCATTCGCCCTTGGATTAAAGCTTCTACGTCTGGGGCCGGTAAACGGATAGCCCTGTCAATGTTGACTAGCGACATGATAATATTTGTGTCAATAGGAAGTGGATAGTTTGTCAAGAGTTAATTAAACTGAGTGAGCAAACTGTCGAGCGCCTCATCTGTTTGTTCTTCTGAGAAATCAGAAATAATAGACTCTGCAACAGTTACAGGTTCATCTTCAATCATATCGGCCGGGACTTGATAGGACGGATCACTGAGAATCTCTTTAAGTAAAGGGTTGCTAACTCCCAGCATTTTTTCAGCACCTTTCTGGGCAATAAACTGAAAAATATCCTCCTCACTCACCCCATAGTCTACTTCGCGTTTCTTATGAACAGCCCGAATAGCTATCAGCGGTCTGATTTCCTCTTCTTTGAGTGGCACAAATTCTCCACCTTTACCTCTAATGAGGGGTTCAAGATATGTTTTTTCTAGGTGTTTAGTGATTTTTTTGGTTGTGGAACGAACCAAACAACCGCGAGTCAGACCAAAGGTTTCATAGTCATTTAACCTTCTTAATCCAGCTCCCAATGCTTTGCCACCAGCATACTGAAGCACTGCTACTCCGATGCTGATATCTTTTCCGTTTTCTGTGCCAATTACCTTAAAATTTATGTAATCATCTTTGCCACCTCGTTTCTTGACTTTATCTGTAACTGTTTGAACTGTAACCCTGTCCACTGTTTTGCCGATCGCAGCCTGGAAACCAAATAGAATAGCATCAGCAAGAAGGTATGTCTGTTCTACATAATCTCCAAGGTCATCCTCTAGCTCTTTTGTAAAAGCAACTTCAACCGGGTCAGACCGTTTTGGAGGTTTCTCATCTCCCGCGTCACTCACAGTAGGAGGGTAACAGTTATCTTTACACCACTGTAAAACCTGTCTAATAGTTTCTCCTTTTTCTTTGCCAAGATTACTTAGTTGACTTTCTGTGAAAGGATAAACTGGATTGGGAGGAACTAATTTTCTGGATTCGTAATACTTCTTCAACCACAAGGACACCAAATCAATAATTGATTTATCGTCCATGTATTTTAAGTCAATCGGATTTCCCTGAGCCGAAACCTTATTGTACACTCCACCCGGTAGCTGCTTGATTCTATTACTCCATTGAGCAGGCATCATAACGCTTAGAATTAGACCACGATTGAGATTTTGCAGCAAATCTTTGATTAATCCAGCAGCGATTTGACTGATGTGCAAACCGCTAATATCGTCGTAGGCATCAGGCGTATCTAACTCGTCAAAGCAAATGACAAGTTCCTTATATTCGCTAATCAAATCTAAGATTTGTAAAACCGCCTCAAAGGATTGTCGTTGAGTCGGCAATTCCAGTTCAGTAGATTTGTATTGAGCTAGCTCTTGACCTTCTAGCCATTTGATTGCATAAAGTGATTGCTCATCTGACAGACTCCAGAAAATCGCCTTCACAATATCGGGATCGCTTACCTCTTTGACTTGCAAAAATGCTTTTGTCAGATCCTTTACCCATTTCTTGACTTGAGATGGTTTGCCCTTCTTAAATTTCTCAACTAAATCAGGAGGAGAATAAACTTTAGGATTTGGCGTACCAGCCTTTAAAGCATCATTGCTCATTGCTGTTGCTAGTTCCTGCCACTGTTTCACCCCTTGCCAGCCACTTTTTCCCAGGCTTTCGGCTAAAATTCGTTGGAATCCTTGCTTAATTTGCCGAAGGTCGCCATATTTATTAGCGTAGACAAACAATCCACCTCCCTTAGCCTGTAGGCGGTGGCGAATGCGGCTAATAATGTGGGTTTTTCCTGTTCCGTCTTGAGCAGTTATGGCAATTGAAGTTGTAGAGTATTGACGGCTGTGAATTTGCTGTAATGCCTGAAATATTGGCTCGGAAGCGTGAGCATTTATAGTCTCGACATCAAAGAAATCTTGGCCCCAAACATCAATAGCGTTAAGGTAAGGCGGTTTAGCAAATGGGTTTTGATTCAAAAGAGCAGCATGAATGTCTTCCAAGGAGGAAACAGGAGAGTTAGTCATGGCAATTTGTGTGAGGTAAAGAACTAGAAAATGATTGATGTCAATTTTTTGAACTTAAACGTTTGGCGTAGTATCGTATTCCGCCAAGTTTAGTCTTGATAGAATCTTCTACCTTATCGGGCGTGATGTCTGTCATTTCACCACCTATAAGCTGGAAAATGTCATTAGCCTGCATTTCCAACAGCCACTCATTGAACTCCGATCGCCCTACCCTTTCCCCGATCGCCCGTCGCATCCGATAAATCGGCACTAAATCGTCTAAGTTATAATCCCGGTTCAAGCTGTCATACACATCGATCGCCACAGCCTTAAAATCGTCATAGGATGCGATCGCCCCTACATCCCCTTTCCCCTTCTCAACCCCAACACTCGCCGCACTATCCTGATGCCGAATCCACTTCAACAAAGAATTTCCCAGGCGAGTACCAATTTGAGAACCATCAAACTCAAACAGAGAATCCTTACTTTTCAAGCCTTCCGCTAAAACTTCTTTCCCTTTCGCCGTCAATTCCACCAGCGTCACCCGATTTACCAGCGAATACTCGATCGCCCCAGTCGCCTGCAACTCGCCCAGCACTCCCAGATATCTCTGACTCGTCTCATTAGTGCGAACAATCCGCTTAGTCAAATCCCCCTTTTTCACCTTCATCTTCCCGCCGCTCAAATCCCACAAATTCAGCAGTACCCGAACTTTCGCCTTCGCATCCCACACCGCTTGCTCTTCCGGTGTCAAAGTTATAGGCATCGCAACTTCACTTTTCTCAGACATATCCATACCTTTAAATGCTTGTTTTTACTCTTAAATTTTACCAGAAACCTTGTTGAGAATCATTTAAAACTTTTCCGCGAAAATCCGCGCGAGGCTACGCACAACTTATGCAAATTTCATTTAAAAATAATAGGTATTGACTAAAAGGTGATTGTTTGATAAAATATCGGATCGAAAGAGCGATCGCAGTTCAAATTCTCTGCACCAAATGCGATCGAAACCATTTTAAGCACAGCCCGCTACACTCTAGCAACCTCAACAAATGTAGCGATCCCAACCGCAGCTAACAACCCACAAACCAGCTTAACTGCGACTTTAGTTCAATGCCGGATTCTGCCTTTAGAAAGACGAATTCAATCTAAACATCTTGTTACATTGCAATGGCAATCAAAACATTGAACAACATTTTTCCCATGAAAACTATTCCCGATCAAATTTCCGACATCAAAGAAAAGCTTCCCGATTTGACTCCTACCCCTCCTGGTTTAAAAGCTCAAGCATCTAGCCACGACCTCAAAGCCCGTTTAGATTGGGGCGAACCCGGACTCACAATCATCGACGCTCGTGATTTTGAAAGCTTCACCAAAAGCCACATTACCGGCGCGGTAATGATGCCAATGGACGAATTAGTCGAGCGCGCACAATCGAGTTTAGAACCCATCCGTGACATCTACATCTACGGCGAAAACGACCAACAAACCGCCGAAGCTGCCAATCTTCTCCGCACAGCAGGCTTTCAAAAAGTAGCCGAACTAAAAGGCGGAATTCCTGCTTGGAAAGCCATTGACGGCCCTATGGACGGCTCTGGCGAACACGATACTCCCGGCCCCGACGCCTACAACGTTTTCTCTCGCTTGCAACACCACGCCGAAGCCCAGAAAATCAACAAATAACCTCAGATTGGCGGCAGAATTCGCCCACAGAATCTGACACTTAATAAACCCGGTATCGCAAAAGTTACCGGGTTTATTAGACATCTTGCAAAAATCCTTTTCCTCCCTCAATTAATGGGACGGGCAAGATGTCCATCCCACAAGAAAAAATAACTCTTGTGGGATGGGCATCTTGCCCGTCCCAATTATTTTTGCAAGAGGTTTATCGATATGAACTTATACTAAATCCTGCCTCAATTTTCTTAGCAAACAGTATATGTAGGGTGCGTCGCCCTTAAAAATCTTAAATAATATCCACAATCTTTGAGCGACGCACCTGACACAATATTTCAGCAAACAAACCCACACTCATTATTATTGCCAACAGTATATGTAGGGTGCGTCGCCCTCAAAAATCTTAAATAATATCCACAATCTTTGAGCGACGCACCTGACACAATATTTCAGCAAACAAACCCACACTCATT